>USEE01000219.1 GCA_900553645.1 uncultured Eubacteriales bacterium | reverse complement strand
CTTTTATCTGCGCGTATGTCCTGCCTTCCCATTTGCCGAACGAGATTTCGCGCAGGGAGTGATTGAGTTCAGGCTGACAGGCAGGCAACGCCAGTTCAGCGGTGCGCACGGCGCGCTTTAGGTCGCTGCACTCAACGCGCGATATGTCGGGAGCTATGGCTTTTAGCCGCCTGCTTAGACTGCGCGCCTGAGCCTCGCCCTGTTCGGTAAGCGGCAAATCGCTTTGACCGTAGTACGCGCCGGGAACCGGCTTAACAAATTCGGCGTGCCTGATTAGCACCAGCTTTCCATTTTGCATACCGCCTGTCCCCCCCCATCACGCCACGAAGCGCAGCGCCGCCAGCGCGTACATCGCCAGTGCGCAAAGCTCGTTCGCCGCGCCCAGCGTGTCGCCGGTCAGACCGCCTATCTTCCTATTAAAATACGAATTAAAGCCCAGCGCCAGCACGCACGCAGCCGGCGCGCCCAGCAGCGCAGCCGGCTTGACTAGCAATATGAGTACTGCGCCCAGCGCATAGGCCTCCAGCACGCGCCGCCAGCTCATGCCCTTCACATACGCACTGCCCATGCCATCGCGCGCTGATACGCCGATCTTTTCAAGGAGCACCACGCACATGCGGCTAAGTACCGGCGCGGCAAACGTAAGCCCCAGCGCCGCCATGCCGAGCCGCTCAAGCGCCGCGCATATGAATGCAAACTTTAGCATCAATGTGAGTATCACGCCCAGCGCGCCGAAAGTGCCCATGCGGCTGTCGTGCATTATCTCCATTATGCGCGCGCAGTCGCGGCCGCTGAAGAAGCCGTCGCAGGTGTCGCCTAGGCCGTCCATATGTATGCCGCCGGTCACGAGCACATCGCACAGCACCATCAGCGCCGCCGCGGCGATATACGAGCCGGTAAGCGCGTACCCCAGCCAGCCCGCAAGCGCCATCAGCGCACCCACTACCGCGCCCACCAGTGGAAAATAGACCATAGAGCCGATCATGTCATCGGGCTGGCACGGCAGGGCTATGTTTATCGGTATGCGCGACATTATCTGAAACGCCAGCAGCATGTGCCTTATCTCGGTAAGCAGTCTTTGCATTTCTGTCACCTACTTCAGGCGCATCGGTATGCCGGACACGGTGAAGTATACCTCGTCCGACACGCGCGTAAGATGCTGGTTAAGCCGCCCCGCCACGTCGCGGAATATGCGGCTGAACCTGTACACGGGCACAAGCCCCATTCCCAATTCGTTAGTCACCACGATCAGCGTGCCGTCGCCCACCGCCGCGCGCCACTCGTCAATCTCGGCGTGCAGTTGATTTTCCAGCTTTTCGGCCAGACTCAGCGGCGCAGTGTCCCAGTCCTCGCACTCGTCCATCATGCGGTTGGTCACGAATATAGTCATGCAGTCGAGCAGCGTCGTGCCGCCATGTTCGCGTATCTGTCTGGCTATGTCGTAACAGCCCTCGTATGTGCGCCACTCGGCCGGACGCGACGCGCGATGATGCGCTATGCGGTCGCGCATTTCGTCGTCGAATGCGCGAGCCGTGGCGATGTAAAGCACGTCGCCGCCTGCCTCGGAAGCCAGCTTCTCAGCCAGCGCGCTCTTGCCGCTGCGCGCGCCGCCGGTTACAGTTATCATGCGGCCCATTTATGTATCACTCCGTATTCTGCTTAAATTTGCTTTTTAATAGGTATGTTTAGAGTGTGTCTCAAGCGGAACAATCCGCAAGTTCGAGTGGATTTTGCGTCAGTTCAAGGAAGAAACCCGAAGGCTTAGCAGCGCTAAGTCGAGCTTTGTGACGCAGAAATGGCGCAGCGACGCCCGAAATTGCGCACTCAGGAATTTTTGAGACACACTCTAATATACAGGGCTTAAACCGCCTTGCCGCATATGCTTACTTCATAAAATGCGCGTGAATATAATCGCTGCTGCGCCGGAGGCTTTCGAACGGATCGCCGGGGCAGGAGTCCTGCTCGACGACGTAATACTTCACGCCCGCCTGAGCCGCCTCGTCCAGTATGCCTTCCCAATACAGGTTGCCGTTGCCGATTTCGGTTATATACGGCCCCTTATCGTCGCGGCCCATGTCCTTGAGGTGGAGTATATCTATGCGGCCGGACAGCTTTTTTATCCAGTTGCGCACATCGCCGCCGCCATGCTGCACCCAATAGGTATCCAGCACGAACGAGGTGGTTTCGGGGTCAAGCTCACCCACGAGCATATCTATCGCGCGCACGCCGCCGTCCCAGCGGATGAACTCGTGGCTATGGTTGTGATAGGTGAACTTGCCGCCGAGCGCGTGCGCCTTAGCGCCCACGGCGTTGGCCTTTTCGATAAAGTCACGTAACTCCTCGGGCGTATTGCAGAACAGCCCGCCGATGCCCATTATCTTGGTTCCGAGCGCCTGATGGTTTTCCCACGCCTTATCAAAGTCGTTAACCATCATATCGAAATCGTCATGCGTGCCGACGATCTCGATGCCCTCCTCGCGCGCGATCTGGCCGAACTCCGCGTAAGGAATCTGGCACCCGGCGGTCTGGCCCTGGTCATAACCGAGCTTCTTCAGCTTGCGAAAGCTCTCCCGAATCTCCTCGGCGCTGCCCATCTGATTACGAATAGTATAAAGCTGCACACCCAATTTCTCTATCATATCAATTTGCCCCCATATAATGAGATTGACATTTGATTATTCGATGTTAAACGCAATTTTCCTGCCTTGGCATGCGGCGGACGTGTGCTTTCTTTTCATAAGGGCGAAGGAACGCCAAAATCCCCCGCCCGCCTGTCGAACGATTCCCGCCCGCCCCGGCAGGAAATCCGCCCCCGCAGGGCGAATAGCATACCCCTGAATGGACGGGCGGATAGGACGGCATGCAACGGATACAGGCCCGGCCCGAAAGGAGGGTGCGCATGCCGTTTTGTCTGGAACCGGCGCGCGTAAAGCAGCGCACACACAGGCAGATAAGCGCATTGGACATACGCACGATAACCGGCGGCGCAGGCCCGCGCGCCGAGCGGGGCGACATGGATTTGCTCAGGCGGTCGATCGCACGGCTGGGGCTGATAAGCCCGCTGCTGGTGCGGGCGCGCGGCGACGGATACGAGCTGATAGCGGGCGCGCGGCGGCTCAGCGCATGCCGCGCGCTGGGACTTAGCCGGGTCGAGTGCGTAATCATGCCCGCGCTGGACGAGGAGTGCATGTTAGCGGCGCTGGCCGAGAACGCCTGCCGCGCCGAGCCGCGCGCGCAGGATGTACAGGCACTGCGGCGGGAGCTGCAAGAGCGGCACGACTATTCAAGCGATGATTTGGATGAGCTGGTCGGCGCGCAGGGGGACTATGGTGAGGCGGGTTCTCGCGGTTTAGGCGTGAAGCGCGACTTTGATTATGCCGACCAACTCCGCGATTGCCGCCTTGCTTGCGAGGACAAGCCTGTCGAAGGTTCGAATTGCGCTGCTCAGGCAGATTTCCGCGACGCAGGCAAGAAGCGCAGCTTTGACTATGCCAATCCGCGCCGCGATTGCCGCTGTGCTTCCGAGAACATGCCTAACGCAGATTCAGCGCGTACCGCCGAAGCCGCGCCTTCCCCCGCCCCATCCGCGCCGGGCGCACAGCCGCCGCGCGGCATACCCGCGGACGAGGATATTGCGCCGCGCCGCCGCGCACGCGGGTACATCCGCGACGAGCGCCTGATCGTAAACGCGCTGGGCGACGTGGCCGACAAGCTGCGCGGCGCGGGCGTGGACACGCATCTGGACGTGGAGCACGCCGGAAATTCACTGCGCGTGCAGGTGGTTTTCCCGGGCGTCTGCGATCAAAATCATGCGGAAAAATCGCCCAGCAAAGGCGAACACAGCGTTGAATTTTCTGATTTCACAAGCGATG
>USEE01000218.1 GCA_900553645.1 uncultured Eubacteriales bacterium | reverse complement strand
GATATAATCAGCATAACAGAATTGAATATTGCTATCGAAATCGAAAAAATGCTTATCAAAAATACTTCGTCAAAGGCGTAATGCTGGGCGCAGTAAAAGGCTAAGCGCCCGCGCCGGAAAGGAATTATTTATGCATTATGATCCTCAGGAACGCCACATAGAACTCATGCGCCGCGCCCCGCGCGCACTTGCCTATAGCGAGGGCGAGGACTTTGCCGCGTGGCAGGTAAGGGCGCGCGAAAAGCTTGCGCAGCTGCTGGGCCTGCCGCTGGAAATGCCGGAGAGCGACAACTTCAACATCGAATGGGAGCAGGACGGCGAGAACTTCCATGAGATCCGCTTTACCTACGCCAGCGAACCCGAGGTGGACGTGTGCTGCAACCTCTGGCTGCCCAAGGGCGCATCTGGTAAGATACCCGTCGTGATATGCCTTCAGGGTCACTCCACCGGCGCGCACATATCGATGGGCCGTCCCAAGTATCCGGGCGATGAGGAAACCATATCCGGCGGTGACCGCGACTTTGCAAAGCAGATAGTCGCGCGCGGCCAGGCGGCGCTGGTCATGGAACAGCGCGCGTTCGGCGAGCGCGGCGGCACCGAGAACGGCCCCGACTGCTATCAGCCCGCCATGGCGGCGCTGCTGCTGGGGCGCACGCTGGTGGGCGAGCGCTGCTGGGACGTGATGCGCGGCATCGACTGCCTGGAAAATCACTTTGCCGATAAGATAGACCTAGGCAAAATTGCGCTTCAGGGACAGTCGGGCGGCGGCACGGTTACGTGCTACGCGGCGGCGCTGGATACGCGCATTGCGGCGGCGGTGCCCGCGTCGGCGTTCTGCGGCTATCTCGAATCCATCGGCGCGCAGAAGCACTGCACATGCAACTACGTGCCCGGCATAATGAAGTATTTCGATATGGGCGATCTGGCGGGCATGACCGCGCCGCGACCGCTGGTTATAGTGGGCGGCGCTAAAGACCCGATATTCCCGATCGACTCGGCCAACCGCGAATTTGCCGTGGCTGAAAAGCTGTACGCGGCGGCGGGCGCGCCCGACAAGGTTCGCCACGTGGTCGGCCCGGAGGGACACCGCTTCTATGCGGCGCAGACATGGCCTGTATTCGATGAATTGACCGGCTGGCGCGGATGAAAGCATAATCGCGCGGCTCGGGGGGAGGCTTGATTTATGAAGCTGATATTGTGCGGCGACGTTGTACCGACTGATATAAGCGCGCCCGCGCTGGAACGCGGCGACGTGCGAGCGGCGTTTGGCGGCATGGCGGATGAGTTCGCTTCGGCGGATGCGGTCGTGATAAATCTGGAATGCGCACTGACCGACTCCGACGCGGCGATACGCAAATGCGGCCCTAATCTGAAGGGCAAGCCGGTATGTGCGCAGATATTGCGCAAGGCCGGCATTACGCACGCGGGCTTGAGCAATAACCATGTATGCGACTTTGGCGTGGACGGCCTGCACGATACCCAGCGCGCACTGGAGGACGCGGGCATAACGTGGTTCGGCGCGGGCGAAAACGACCGGGACAGCCGCAAGCCGCTGGAGTTTGAGTGCGGCGGCGTGCGCGTGGGAGTGTGCGCGGTGTGCGAGCATGAATATAGCTACGCCCTGCGCAACCTGCCCGGCTCCAACCCATTCGATCCGTTTATAACTCCCGGCGATGTGCGCGCGCTGAAATCGCGCTGCGATCTGGTGGTGGTAATGTACCACGGCGGCAAGGAGCAGTGCGAGTATCCGTCGCCCAGACTGCGCGGCGCGTGCCGCTCGCTGGCCGAGGCCGGCGCGGACATCGTGCTTACCCAGCACAGCCATTGCATAGGCTGCCGCGAGGAATACGCGGGTGCGGAGATCGTCTATGGCGAGGGCAATTTCTCGTTCGTGTGGCACGACGAAAATCCGCAGTGGCACGGCGGTATGGCGCTCAGCGTGGAAATTGAGGACGGCAAGCGTACGTTAAGGTATATTCCGGTCGTGACTACCGATACCGGCATAGAAGTTGCGTCACACGACAAGGCGCGCGAGATGCTGGACGGATTCGACACGCGCTCGGAAATAATCAGGGATGAAGCGGCGTGCGAACGCGAATGGCGCGCTTTCTGCGAAACACTGCGCGAACAGTACACCAGCGCGGCGAAGGCATTGAACTCTGGCGACGAGCGCGGGCGGCAGATGTTTTCGCATTACCTCGACTGCGAAGCGCATCTTGACGTGTGGCACACGCTGTTTGAGACATGGCATCGCACCGATAATGTTAAATAAACTTTCGACGCGCTTCCGAAAGAATACATCGGAATCGCGTCTTTTTACTTTTAAGGCGCAAATACGGCGCTCAGGTTGGAAAATGGGTATGTTATTTTCAGCCGCAATGTGCTATAATGTCGGCAGTATGTGCGAAGGGAGCATAATGATGAGGTATCCTGCGTATCCGCTTATTACTATCGACCCTTATGTAAGTATATGGAGCAGCTCGGATCAGCTTAACGACGACAACACCCGCCTGTGGTTCGGCATGGAAAAGCCCATACACGGCGTTATGCATATCGATGGCGAACACCTGCGCTTCATGGGCGCGGCCGATCCGCGCTTCGGCGCGCCGCAGCGCACTCTGCCGCAGAAGTCGGTGGACTTTGAGCCGCTGGTAACGCGCTATGTATTTGAAAACAGCCGCGTGCGCCTGACGCTCAGCTTCTGGAGCCCGGCAATACTTGAGGATGTTCAGTTGATGAGCACGCCCTGCTCCTTTATCGATTATGAGCTGAAGGTGCTGGACGGTCGCGGCCACGACATATCGATCGAACTGTACGTGGACAGTCCCATGTGCGGCCACGACGTGAGCAACGTGGCGGGCGAGACGCTGGATTGCGAGGGCTACTCGCTCGCGCGCTTCGGCAAGCGCCACCAGCAGCCGCTGCACGAGCGCGGCGACGGCATCGACATCGACTGGGGCACGTTCTATCTGGCAGGCCGCTATGCGCGCTATAACGAGCATGGCGTTGCGTACAACTATAACTTCACCCGTAAAAATGCGGGCACCGAGGATGTTAGTGAATTTGCCGCGCGCACGCTGATGTCGGTGTACAAACTGCCTCACGGCTTTGACGGCGAAATCAAGGTATACGACGTATTCGCGTATGACGACGGTTACAGCCTGATCGTACTGGGCGATATGCTCAAGGGCGTGTGGACCGAGCGCTTCGATACCATTGATGCGGCTATCGACTATTTCTATAAGCATCACGACGAGCTGTGGGAAAAGACCATGGCGTGGCAGGAGAAGCTGCTTAACGACGCGCGCCCGTTCGGCGAGGACTACGTAAGCATAATCACCTGCGCATACCGTCAGGTATTGGCCGCGCATAAGGCCGTGCGCCGTCCCGATGGCGAGCTGGTCTACATGAGCAAGGAATGCCACAGCAACGGCTGCATAAACACCGTGGATGTGAGCTACCCTTCGCTGCCGCTGCTTCTGTGCTACAACCCCGAGCTGGTGCGCGGACTCATGACGTGTATATTCGACTTTGCCAATATGCCGTGCTGGCAGTATGATTTCGCGCCGCACGACATGGGTCAGTACCCGATCGCCAATGGTCAGGTGTACGGTCTGGACGGCGAAAAGACCAAGGGCGATCCGTTCGCATGGCTAAATATATATAAGAGCAGCGAGAACCTGTTCAACTTCAAGTATCAGATGCCGGTCGAGGAATGCGGCAACATGATACTGATGGCGTATACATACATGCGCGCCGAGGGCGGCGAACGCTCGCGTGCATACATCGACAAGTACATGCCTACGCTGCGCAAGTGGGCGCAGTACCTGATTGACAAAGGCATTGATCTGGATTCCCAGCTCTGCACCGACGACTTTGCGGGT
>USEE01000217.1 GCA_900553645.1 uncultured Eubacteriales bacterium | reverse complement strand
CCGTTGAGGCGTACACGATAGGCGCCGCCGAATAAGCATACGAATGTATTTTCCTTTGAGTTAGGGAGGTTTGCAGATATGAATCTGGTTCGTTCCCATGTATTGATTTGCGGCGGCACGGGCTGTACTTCGTCCGGATCGCATAAGCTGATGGAGCACTTTGAAAAGTCCATCAAGGAAAAGGGTCTGGAGCAGGAAGTAAAGGTTGTACGCACCGGCTGCTTTGGTCTGTGCGAAATGGGCCCCGTCGTTGTCGTATACCCCGAGGGCGCGTTCTATGCCCGTGTTAAGGAAGAAAACGTTGACGAAATCGTTTCCGAGCATCTGATGAAGGGCCGCGTAGTTACGTCGCTTTTGTATCACGACAAGACCAGCGCCCATCATGCCATCACCTCGCTGGAGAACGTTGATTTCTACAAAAAGCAGATGCGCGTTGCGCTGCGCAACTGCGGCGCTATCGACCCCGAGAACATCGACGAGTACATCGCCGTGGACGGCTACAAGGGTCTGACCAAGGCGCTGACCCAGATGACCCCCGAAGAGGTTATCGCCGAAGTACTCAAGAGCGGTCTGCGCGGCCGCGGCGGCGCTGGTTTCCCCACCGGCAAGAAGTGGGAGTTCACCGCCAAGGCGCAGGGCGATCAGAAGTACGTTTGCTGCAACGCTGACGAAGGCGATCCGGGCGCGTTCATGGATCGCTCCATACTGGAGGGCGACCCGCACGCCGTTATCGAGGCCATGGCCATCGCCGGTTACGCGGTAGGCGCTACTCAGGGCTACATCTACGTGCGCGCCGAGTACCCCATCGCGGTACAGCGCCTCGAAATCGCCATTAAGCAGGCGCGTGAATACGGTCTGCTGGGCGAGAACATACTGGACACCGGCTTTAACTTCGATCTGGACATCCGTCTGGGCGCGGGCGCATTCGTCTGCGGCGAAGAAACCGCCCTTATGACCTCCATCGAAGGCAAGCGCGGCGAGCCGCGTCCCCGTCCTCCGTTCCCGGCGGTAAAGGGCCTGTTCCAGAAGCCCACGCTGCTTAACAACGTTGAGACCTACGCCAACATCGCGCAGATCATCGACAAGGGCGCGGACTGGTTCGCATCCATCGGCACCGAGCGCTCCAAGGGCACCAAGGTGTTCGCGCTGGGCGGCAAGATCACCAATACCGGTCTAGTCGAGGTTCCCATGGGTACCACGCTGCGCGAGATCATATACGACATCGGCGGCGGCTGCCCCGGCGGCAAGGCGTTCAAGGCTGTGCAGACCGGCGGTCCTTCCGGCGGCTGTCTGCCCGCGGCGCTGCTCGACACTCAGATCGACTATGACAACCTTATCGCGGCCGGCTCCATGATGGGTTCGGGCGGTATGATCGTCATGGACGAGGACAACTGCATGGTCGATATAGCGCGATTCTTCCTCGACTTCACCGTCGACGAGTCCTGCGGCAAGTGCACCCCCTGCCGTATCGGTACCCGCAGAATGCTGGAGATACTGCAGCGTATCACCAACGGCCAGGGCCAGGACGGCGATATAGAGCGTCTGGAAACCCTCGCCTACAACATAAAGAACACCGCTCTGTGCGGCCTGGGTCAGACGGCCCCCAACCCCGTACTGTCCACGCTGCGCTACTTCCGTCATGAGTACGAGGCGCACATTTACGAGAAGCGCTGTCCGGCGGGCCACTGCCAGGCGCTGCTCCACTACGAGATCGATCCCGAGAAGTGCAAGGGCTGCACCGCATGTACCCGCGTCTGCCCGGCCGGCGCGATCTCCGGTACGCCCCGTCACGCGCACACCATCGACGTGTCCAAGTGCCTCAAGTGCGGCGCGTGCATGGAGAAGTGCAAGTTCTACGCTATTTCCCGCAAGTGATGCCGCTTAATAGGAGCGTATCACATCGCGCAGGGGGACGCGGCAACCGGCCCATCCCCCGTCCCATTCACATAAGGAGGATGCAATCAAATGGATCTGATTAGCTTGACGATAGATGGCGTCCAGGTGGAAGTAGCGCCCGGCACGACGGTGCTGGAAGCCGCCCGGCAGGCGGGAATCCGCATACCCACGCTGTGTTATCTCAAAGATATAAATGAAATCGGCGCTTGCCGTATGTGTGTGGTTGATACCGGCGCGCGCGCGCTGCAGGCTGCATGTGTGCTGCCCGTCGCCCCCAATATGAAGGTCAAGACCAACACCCCCGCCGTGCGCGCCGCGCGCAAGATGAACCTCGAGCTGCTTTTGAGCAACCACGACCGCAAGTGCCTGTCCTGCGTGCGCTCCACCACCTGCGAGCTGCAGGCGATGTGCCTTGAGTACGGCGTGGACAACGAAGACGCCTTCGCCGGCAGCCGTACCGATTACAAGGTGGACGATTCCTCGCCCTCACTCATACGCGATCCGGGCAAGTGCATACTGTGCCGCCGCTGCATCGCCGTGTGCGATAAGGTGCAGAACGTCGGCGCTATCGGCATGGTGCACCGCGGCTTCAACAGCGTTATACAGCCCGCGTGGAATCACCCGCTGGGTTCTTCCCCGTGCATCAACTGCGGCCAGTGCATAAACGTGTGCCCCACCGGCGCGCTGACCGAAAAAGACGATACCGCCAAGGTATGGGACGCCATCAACGATCCGACGAAGTTCGTAGTCGTGCAGCCCGCACCCGCCGTGCGCGCCGCGCTGGGCGAGGAATTCGGTATGCCGATGGGCACCTCTGTAACTGGCAAGATGGCTACCGTGCTGCATCGTCTGGGCTTTGACAAGGTATTCGACACCGACTTCGGCGCCGACCTTACCATAATGGAAGAAGCTTACGAGCTGGTCGACCGCGTAAAGAACGGCGGCGTACTGCCCATGATCACGTCCTGTTCGCCGGGCTGGATCAAGTTCTGCGAGGAGTTCTACCCCGAGTGCCTGCCCAACCTGTCCAGCTGCAAGTCCCCGCATGAGATGGTGGGCGCAGTCATAAAGAGCTACTTCGCCGAGAAGAACGGCATCGATCCCAAGGACATCGTAACCGTGTCCGTAATGCCCTGCGTCGCCAAGAAGTTCGAGGCCGCGCGTCCCGAGCTGGGTCACGACGGCATGGCCGACGTTGACATCGTAATCACCACCCGCGAGCTGGCCCGTATGATTAAGGAAGTCGGCATCAACTTCCCGATGCTGCCCGACGGCGACTTTGACGAGGTGCTGGGCGACTCCACCGGCGCGGCGGTTATATTCGGCGCTACCGGCGGCGTTATGGAGGCCGCTCTGCGTACCGCCTATGAAGTAATCACCGGCGGCACTCTGGCCGACGTTAACTTCACCGCTGTACGCGGCATCGAGGGCGTAAAGGAAGCCACCGTCATGGTCGGCGACCTGCCCGTAAAGGTAGCTGTGGCCAACTCCACCGGCGCGGCGTCCAAGGTCATGGATAAGGTTAAGGATGGCACTGCCGACTATACCTTCATCGAGATCATGGCGTGCCCCGGCGGCTGCGTAAACGGCGGTGGCCAGCCGATCGTTTCGCCCGAGAAGCGCCTAATGGGTGACCCGCGCGTACTGCGCGCCAAGGCTCTCTACGACGAAGACGCCAACAAGCCGCTGCGCAAGTCGCACGAGAACCCCTCCATCAAGAAGATATACGAGGAGTACTTCGAGAAGCCCAATAGTCATAAGGCTCACGAGCTGCTGCACACCACCTATCAGGTGCGCGCCAAGTACGAGCGTTAATTCCGATAAGTTCATCGCCCGCTGTGTTATTGCACGGCGGGCGTTTTTTTATGGAGGCAGTGCTTGTTAAGGCATTTTGAATGCGGGTTGAGTTCTGCTTTGTTTGCTGCTGCCTGTGCGGAAAACTTTCTAGAGTGTGTCTCAAGCGGGACAATCCGCAGACCCAAGTGGATTTTGCGTCAGTT
>USEE01000216.1 GCA_900553645.1 uncultured Eubacteriales bacterium | reverse complement strand
GTCACCGTCTGCGCAAACTTTTTCAGGTATATGTTGGGGGTATAGTGCAAAAGCAGCGCCAGTATCACCGGAGCCGGGAAGCCCAGCAGCAGGTTATACGCGCTTACCACTATCGTATTAACGAGCAGCATTTTGAAGCGCGGCGACTTGAAGAACATATTGAAGTACTTCATGCCGACATATGGACTTCCCCACACGCCCAGAGAGGGCGAAAAGTCCTTGAACGCCAGCTGTACGCCATACATTGGCGCATAGTGGAACACACCAATATAAAGCACCGCCGGCAGCAAAAACAAATACAGCACCCAGTTTTTGCGCATTAGCTTTCGTGTCCGATGCCACTTGCGCATTCGCAATGTGCGTTTGTCCGCCTGATATACCTCAGTCTGCAGCATATGCAACACCTCTACATTATAACGTGTTCCGACACAATCGTGCCGCTTTTGTGCTTTTATATTATCAAATCTTGCACCATGTGTAAATAAACAATGCCTGTTTCTGTTTATTTCGACTTGAAAATCAATTTATGTATACAGTTTACCGGTTCAGTATACTTTTTTTGACGTTCAAAATCTGTTCCACTGTATAATCGCACATGACGTTATATTGCAAGGCTTATCATATTAAGCTCGTCTCATTCCATGTGGCATGTATTTACACTGAATCAGCTCGCATTTTTGCCATCGCCCGCTTTTCCGCAAACGGTTTCCAAAAAACAAGGGCGCCGCCCGAAAGCCGTTTGGCATTCGGGCGCCGCATATCGCCGATTATTTTTAACGCGGGATTACGCGTCGATGTTGACCTTAACGGGCTTGCCGGTCTCCATGGACTCGTTGCATGCCAGCGTGAACAGTACGGACTTGACCGCATCTTCATACGGGGAGCGTATCTTGGACGCGTCGCCGGTGATTACGGCCTCGATGAAGGTATGGTCGCACAGCATACCGCAGTCGCCCTCGGGCTTGTACTCGATGGCCTGATTCAGCTGCAGCATACGGCCGTCGCCCTTTACTACCTCGTTGCGGTCGGCCTCTTCCTCGGGCTTTACGTCGCCGTACACGGCTACCTTGTCGAACATGTAGTAGTCCGCGCGCGCATCCACCGCACCGAAGGTCAGCTTGTTATCGGCGCACGCGCCGTTCTTGGCGTAGCAGCCGGTGGTTATCGTGCCCAGCGCGCCGCTCTTGAAGCGCACCAGCGTGACCGACATGTCCTCGACGTCGAAGCCCTCTATGCCCTTTACGATGTTATGGCCGCCCATCGCGTACACGGTGTCCGGCTCGCCCATCACGTTGCGCGCCATGTCCACCTGATGGATGGTCTGCTCGACCAGCTGGCCGCCCGATTCCGCGCGCACCTTCCACCACGGGGTGTCGGGTATGCCACCCACGCGGCACAGATTCATTTCGACTATCTCATGGTCCTTTGCAAATTCCTTGAGCTTGCAGATATTGCTCTCGTAGCGCAGCTGCAGGCCGGACGCGGTGATTATGCCGCTTTCCTTTACCATATCGCGTATCTTGAGGAACACTTCGGGCTCCAGACCGACCGGCTTTTCCACAAACATGTGGATATGGCGGCGGATAGTCTCGAACTCCACCTCGCCGTGGCAGTACGGCGGTATGCATATGAACACCATGTCGGGGTTAACCGCGTCGTACATGGCCTTGAAGTCGGTAAATGCCGGGCACTTGGCTTCCTCGGCGAACTTCTGTGCGCGCTCCTCGATAATATCGCACACGCCCACGATGTTTACGTCATCCATCTTGAGGAAGTGATCCAGATGATAGCGGCCGATATTGCCGCAGCCGATGATAACCAGCTTATTGTTTGCCATTTTAATTACGCTCCTCTCGCTCTAGTGCGCAGGTGTTTTAATTACATTTTGAATATGCGATCCATCGCCGCCGCGGTCTGGAACGCCATGAACTCTGCGTCGAACTGATACGGGCTGACCTCGCAGGTGCAGAAGTCGTCATAGCCGATCTCGCGGAACGCCGCCATTACCTGCGGGAAGTCCACATCGCCCGCCAGCAGATCGACGAAGCCGCCGAAATTGCCCACGCTGCGGCGGAAATCCTTAAAGTGGCACTTATAGATGCGCTTGCCCAGTATGCGTATCCACTGTTCCGGGTAGCCCCATATCATAACATTGCCGGTATCGAAGTACGCGCCCACCCATTCGGAGTCGGCATAGTCGATGAACGTGCGCAGTTCCAGCGGGGACAGCAGGAACTTGGACCAAACCGGCTCAATGCCTATCCTTACGCCCTCGTCCTTGGCGGTCTGCGCGAGCGCGGCCACGTTCTTGACCGAGTTTTCGTAAACCACGTCGTACTGACCGTAGGGGTTTTCGGTGGTGCTGGAGCAGCCGCCCGCGACGACCAGCGCCGTATCCGCGCCCAGTACGCTGCCCGCGTGCAGCAGGCGCTTCACGCGCTCCCTGGCCTCAGCCGCTTCCTTGGGATCGCCCGAGGCCAGCGATAGCCCCTCGTAATGCGCGCCCACGATGGACGGTATCTTAAGGCCCAGATCCTCGGCCTTTTTGCGCACGAGCTTCAGCTCCGCGTCGGTCGAGTTCATGCCTACATAGCCCTCTTTTTCATACAGGCACTCAAAGCCGTCGTAGCCCGCTTTCGCGGTGATTTCGATGCGCTTTTCCATCGGGACTTCATTTGGGAAAGTCCATGCGTTAAGGCCCTTTTTCATAGGTGAACATCCTCCATGTATAATTCGCAGGCTTATCAGCCCTTGACCGCGCCTATCATTATGCCCTTTACGAAATAGCGCTGCAGGAACGGATAGATGCACAGCACCGGTATAACCGTTATCATCGTCACCGTCATGCGCACACCCTTGGGGGTAAGCAGCTGATCGCTGTTCAGGTTCTTGCCCTCGGCAAGCAGCTGGCTCAGGCGCTCGGCCTGATTGAGGTAATTATACAGCATGTATTGCAGCGTGGTCAAGTTTTCGTCGAGCGCAGTGTAAATGTGATTGTCGAACCAGCTGTTCCACTGCGCGACGGACGAATACACGGCTATGGTCGCCAGTATGGGCAGCGACATGGGCAGCACTATGCGGAACAGTATCGTAAATACGCCCGCGCCGTCCAGCATCGCGCTTTCCTCGACCGAGGCCGGAAGCTGCTCGATGAACGTCTTAACCAGTATAACGTTGTACGCATTGACCGCCCACGGGATTATGTATACCCAGAAGGTGTTCATAAGTCCCATGTACTTGACGGTCAGGTAGTTCGGGATAAGTCCGCCCGACACGTACATGCAGATGACCAGCATACGGTACAGCAGCTTGCGGTAAGGCATCTCCTTTTTAGAGAACAGATAGCCCAGCAGCATACAGCAAAGCACCGTCACAACACAGCCGATTATCGTGCGCAGCGCCGAAATCTTGAACGCGCCGCTCAGACCCTTTAGCTGCATTACCTGCTGATAATTGCGCAGCGTGAACTTGTACGGCCATACTATACCCTCGCCCGACACGATTTCGCCGCTTAACGACTGCACCAGCACGTACCACAGCGGATATGCGCACAGGATTATTATGCATACGAAGAACAGGTAGTTGAACGCCATGAACGCGCGGCGGCCGGCGCTGACCTTTATCTTGTTTGTCGATTTCATACGGCCGTCCTCCTTACACTATGGCGTCGCCGCGCACATGCTTTGCTATCGCGTTTGTGGTAAACAGCATTGCAAGGCTTATCAGCGATTTGAGCATACCCACGGCGGTGGCGTAGGAATAGTCCTGATTCTGAAGACCCACGCGGTAGGTATACAGGTCGAGCACCTCTATCTTCTTCATTACGACGGCATTCTGGAACATGAAGTACTGATCCAGACCGCTGTTCATGAAGTTGGCCACGGCCAGCAGCGCGATTACGATGAA
>USEE01000215.1 GCA_900553645.1 uncultured Eubacteriales bacterium | reverse complement strand
GGCTACAAGGCATGGCCGGTAAAGGTAGCCGCGAGCGAGGTTGAAGCCGCCGCTGCCGCTATCGATTTCGTAGAGGACGACTCTGTTACCGAAGAGACCGGCCGTCTTAAGACCGTATCCGTTGATGCTGACGGCAATGTAACCACCAGCGCCATGTCCGAAGCTACTGGTACGGCGGTAAGCTATACCGGTACTCCCGAGGTTTCGTATAATGACAAGTACGGCGATTACATCAATATCAATCTGGCCGATTGCGATTCCGACTGGGGTTCCAACCTCGTCGCGGTTGAATATGCGTTCTTCGGCGATGTAAATCCCGATGAAAACGCGGACGCCCAGCCCGTAGCTACCTATGGCACCAAGATCGCGGCCGACTTCTGGCAGAAGGGCAGCGGCGCAGTGATTCAGCTGGGCATCAACCAGTCCTACCGTCACGGCGGCACGGGCGAAGCTGCCGGCGAGGAGCAGAACGGCTACTGGCGCGTGACCATCATGAGCAAGGGCTATGAAGATTACAGCTTTGTTGTGCAGTCCAAGCCCGCTTATGCCAATGACATCACCGCTTCGCTGGCCGACGACAACGCGACCCTGACCGTAAGCGGCGTGGCCGACGAGGATTGGGCCAACACCACCGTTACCGTGGACGGCAACGAAGTGACCGGCTTTGAGGGCGGCGTGGCTGCTCTGGATTCCGCGCTGAGCGTAGGCGATCACAAGGTTGTAGTAACTGTCGATACCTACCGCGATAACACCGCCACCGTCACCGCGATGAGCGCCATGACTGCGGACGACATAAAGCTGGAGAACAATACCCTGACCATCACCGACGGCGACGTTGCCACCTTCATCGCCAACGTTTCGGGCGTATCCGTAAACGGCGAAAACCTGCGCGGCAAAGAACTCGGCTCCGCGATATTCAATGAGGACGGCACCGTTAATTTCGAAGGCGTTGTTTCCTTCCATGGCAACGACACCACTGTATTCCCCAACGGCGATAAGGAAGCTTACGAGCTTATCATCACATCTGCGGGCTACCCGGTTGTAATCCTCACCACCACCGCTGCCGAATAAACCGTGAGACTGATACAGGCAGACTGCATGGACATTTATCCGGCAGTCTGCCGATTTTTCTATATACGTCTTTTTGGAGGAGCACTCTATATGCCTATACTTTTAAGCCTCGTGCTGGCGCTGCTGCTGAGCTGGTACGGCGGAAGCGCCATTAAAAAGCACGCGCCGGTGTTCTATGTCGGCGCAGCGCTGCTGGCGCTTACCACTATCGCTGTTACATGGAGCGGCGCGGACGCAAGCTTTCCCGGCTGGATGAGCAACAATGTATGGCCGCTGCTTTCGCACGGCGCGTTTGCCAGCGCGCTGTTTATCATCGTCATGTACATGGGCGCACTGCCTAACGGTACCAAAGCGATAAAGCGCCTTATGCCCATCCGCGCAGAGCTTTCCATAATGGCGTCACTGCTGGTGCTGGGCCACAACATCGCGTATGGCCGGACGTACTTTGTGCGGCTGTTTACCGATACGTCCAAGATGAACACGACACAGATGCTGGCTGCGATTTGCTCACTGATAATGATCGCAATAATGCTGCCGCTGATGATAACGTCGTTCAAGGCCGTGCGCAAAAAGATGAAGCCCAAGTCGTGGAAGAAGCTGCAACGCAGCGCATACGTATTCTACGGCCTGATCTATGTGCACACGATGCTGCTGTACGTGCCAATGGTTCAGGCGGGCAGGAGCGTCTATATCGTAAACGTTATCGTATACAGCCTGATATTCATCAGCTACGCGGGTATGCGCATACGCAAGGAGCTTTTGAAGAAAAAGCGCGGCGCGAGCTGCATACTGCCCGTCGCGGCGGTCGTATGCGTGGCGGCTTGCGTGCTGGGCTGCATTCCGTTGAGCGCGCTTTCGCCCACCGAGGAACCCGCTGTTCCCGCCGCCAGCGTCGATAATGCTGAGGGCTATTCGGACGGCAAAGCGTATGCGGCCAGCGAGGTGCATTATGCCGACGGCACGCACATCGGCACCGGCGAGGGCTACAACGGCACGATAACCGTCGCAGTGCGCATCGCGGACGGCCAGATAACCGGCGTGACGGTCGTATCGACCAGCGACGACGGTTCGTACTGGCAAAGCGCGACGGCTATAATAGATGAGGTAGTCGAAAAACAGTCCGTCGATGTGGACAGCGTAAGCGGCGCTACGTACAGCTCCAAGGGGCTGAAGGAGGCCATATCCAACGCGCTCGCCACGGCGGTGATTGACGGATGATGCGGCTGATGAAGCGCAAGCTGACCTTCGTGGGCGCGATATGCGCGGTGCTGGCCGTAATTGCGCTGTACAACGGCGCGCTGGCTCAGGCGGACGGCGCGTCCGAGCAGGGCGGCAAAATCACCTTCTTTGCGATGGATACGGTCATGAACATCAACGCGCCCGACGCGGACGACGCGCTGCTTAACCAGTGCGCCGCGCGCGTGGATGAGATGGAGCGCCTGTGGTCGGTCACTGACGAAACGAGCGAGATTGCGCGCCTTAACGCAAACGGCGAGGCGGCTATATCCCCCGATACCGAAGCGATACTTAGCTTTGCCCTCAACATGTGCGTAGGCACAGACGGCGCGCTGGACATAACCATGTACCCGATCAGCCGTGCGTGGGGCTTTACCACGGGCGAATACCGCGTGCCCGCGCAGGAAGAGATCGATACTCTGCTGTCGGATGTGGATTACCGCCGTGTGAACGTAAGCGACGGTACGGCCAGCATAGACGCGGGCTGCATGGTCGATCTGGGCAGTGTGGCAAAGGGTTGGGCCACTAACGAGCTGGTGCAGCTGCTGGAGGACGCGGGCATAAAGTCGGGACTGCTGGACTTAGGCGGCAATATATATTGCATAGGCAGTAAGTCTGGCGGCGCAAAGTGGAAAATCGCGCTGAAAGACCCGCTGGGCGACGAATATTGCGCCGCGCTGGAGGTAAGCGACTGCGCGGTGGTAACGTCGGGCTGCTACGAGCGGTACTTCGTCGCCGAGGACGGCACGGCATACGGCCACATATTCGACCCCGTCACGGGCCGCCCGGTCGATAACGGTATGCTGTCGGTCACGGTAATCGGACGCGACGCGGCCATGTGCGACGCGCTGTCAACGGCGCTATTCGTAATGGGGCGGGATAAGGCGATCGACTATATCAGCCGCTATCCTGAGCTTAACGCAGTGCTGGTCTGCGACGACGAAAAAATTTACGCGACCGACGGCATCCGCGACAGCTTTACCCCGATGGGCGATTACGTCAATTGGGAAATGTGCTGGATTGAAAGGTAAACATCGCTTTTTAATTGGACAGTCGATATACGCAAGTACCCGCTTTCAATGCTGATTCAGTTTGAAGGCGGGTATTCGTTTTGTGCGTTCATCCTGCATACTTCGCTTTAAGGAGAGTTTTTAACGACATCTTTCGGCGCATTTGTCGGCATGCATTAACACATTTTTTTGATTTAACAGCCGCTTTCGTTCTTACTTATCGTTAGTGCAAGTATATGCTGTATGTTTTTACTTTTTTCATACAGGCACATATGTCTATGTCTCATCCTCGTTTGCTCATCCTATTCAGAATGCAATTCTGCATTTTCTATATGTGGCAATTCAAATCAGCCATATCTCACCGAAAAACGGATTCATTCCTGCGCGATTGATAAATGTAAATTTTTCAGTTGACAGGTTAACTTATATATGAATTAGTCTCTCCTAGAAATTTAAGTAATCACAAATAATGTAGCTTAAGTAAAATATTTGTTGACAAGCGTGCCGCGTTGTGATACGATAAACTTAAGTGACATGCAGGATGTGCGGTATCGATAGTCGCTTTCTGCATCGTTTACATTATCGTAAGG
>USEE01000214.1 GCA_900553645.1 uncultured Eubacteriales bacterium | reverse complement strand
GGGCGCTTACGGCAGCGAATTAAAAGATGTGTTGGTACGTGCGACAGTGCTGGACGGCGGCGCGGAACGCACGCTGGAACTAAGCGACATGCAGATGGGCTACCGCACCAGCCGCGTACTGCGCGAGGGCATGACCGTAACGGCGGTCGAAATGGAGCTGTCATACGGCGACGCGGACGAGATACGCGCGCGCGTGGACGACTTCACCGCGCGTCGCCGCGCCAAACAGCCGCTCCGCTTCCCCAGTGCGGGTTCCACGTTTAAGCGGCCGGAGGGCTACTTCGCGGGCCCGCTTATCGAGGAATGCGGCTTGAAGGGCGTGCGCGTGGGCGGTGCGCAGGTGTCGCCGATGCACGCGGGATTCGTGGTCAACGCGGGCGGCGCGACGGCCAAGGACGTGCTCGACCTGATATACGTCGTGCGCAACAAGGTGCACATGGCGCGCGGCGTGTGGCTGGAGCCGGAAGTGCGCATACTCGGCCGCGAAAAGCGGGGCTATTGAAATGCAGCTTGTAATACTTACGGGCATGTCCGGCGCGGGCAAGACCTGTGCGCTCAGGGCCATGGAGGACATAGGTTACTTCTGCACCGACAACCTGCCGCCGCAATTGCTGGATGAGTTTGCCCGCCTGCGCTTTGATAGGCAGGGGGAGCGCGCCGCGGTCGCAATCGACGCGCGCGGAGGTTCGCTGTTCAATGTAAACCTGATAAGGCAGTTCATGCAGGCTTCCCATCCGGGCGGCGCACAGCCCATGCTGCTGTTCATCGACGCATCCGACGAATGCCTTGCCAAGAGGTATGAGGAGTCGGGCAGCGCCCACCCGATGGCGCGCAACTGCTCGCTTAGCGAAGCCATTGCGCGCGAACGCACGGCGGTTGAGCCGCTCAGACAGTGCGCGTCCCATGTGATCGATACGACCGCGCTCAGGGCGGATGAACTGCGCGCAAGGCTGGAGGACATGCTGAAGGTGGATGACGCTTCGGACGGCGAAATGCAAGTCGATGTGATGAGCTTCGGCTTCAAGCATGGCCTGCCTGAAAACGCGGATATGGTGCTGGACGTGCGCATACTGCCTAACCCGTATTACGTGCCCGACATGCGTGCGCGCACTGGGCGCGACGAGGATGTGCGCCGGTACGTGCTGGACGGCGGCGATGCGCATGAATTCATGGATAAGGCGCGTGGCATGCTTGAATTTCTGCTGCCGCGGTATGCAAAGACCGGGCGCGCGCGCTTCACGCTGGCGGTGGGCTGTACCGGCGGCCAGCATCGCTCGGTTGCCGTGGCCGACGCGCTGGGCGAATTCATACGCGCGCGGGGCTATCGGGTTCAGGTGGAGCACAGGGACATGGCCGCCTCGCGCGAGGCGGAAAAGCGGATAATCTCGCGCACAAGCGGAGGATAAATATCGATGAGCTTTTCATCGGACGTAAGACTGGAACTGTCGCATACGCATGTGGATAAGGATTGCTGCAAGCGTGCCGAAATCGCGGGTATGCTTTTGTCAAGCGGCAATCTGCTGCTGACCGGCGGGGGCGGCGTGGCGCTCACACTATCCAGCGAGCTGGCGGCGACCGCGCGGCACATATACCTGCTGATAAAGGACTCGTTTAACGCGCGCTGCGAAATCGTTGTGTCGCGCCGCGAGTATCCCAAGGTGCGCAATGTGTACACCCTGACATTGCGCGGCGCGGACGCGGAGAAAGTGCTGGTCGAATGCGGCGCGGTGCACAAGTCGTATCTGTTCGCACTCAGAAACGGCCTGCCCGAGCGATTGCTGGGGCGGGAGTGCTGCAAGCGCGCGTTTGTGCGCGGCGCGTTTTTGGGCTGCGGCTCGGTTGCCGATCCAACCAGCAAGTACCACATGGAGTTTGCTACGGGCCGCGAGACGTTCGCGGGCGCGTTCATGCAATTCTTACGCAGATATGAACTGAACGCGCGTCAGGTGCAAAGAAAGAACGTGTATGTTGTCTACCTGAAGGAAAGCGAACAGATCATATCGCTGCTGGGCATGATGGGCGCGCACGAGGCGCTTTTGCGCATGGAAAGCGCGCGCGTGGTCAAGGCCGTGCGCAACCGCGTAAACCGCGAGACGAACTGCGACAGCGCCAACATGGATAAGGCGATAAACGCAGCCATGCGGCAGGTGGAAACGATAGAGTGGCTGGAGGAAAACATGGGACTTAACCGGCTTACGCCGGCGCTTGAGCAAGTGGCGCGCGCGCGGCTGGAGAACCGCAACGCGACGCTGGAGGAACTGGGCGGCATGATTGACCCGCCACTGGGCAAGTCGGCGATAAATCACAGACTGCGCAGAATAGAGGAGCTGGCCGCGAAGCTTAAAGAGCGGCAGGAGGGGGAGACCTGATGCAAACGAGGACGTTCGTCATTGACAAGGAAGGGCTGCGTTCGCACGAGGCGGCGCTGCTGGTACAGACGGCGTGCAAGTATCCGTGCCGCATAGAGCTGGAGCACGGCCAGAAGAAGGTTAACGCAAAATCGATGATGGGCGCGCTGTCACTGGGCATGATGTCCGGCGAGCAGCTGCTGTGCACGGCGGACGGCGAGCGCGAAAACGAGGCGCTCGACGATATTGAAAGGCTGATTCAGGCCGGATTCAAGCCGGACTGTGAGCATAAATAAGCAATCTATTATTACGGAGGTATACTATGAATCGCATAGGTGTAATGGCGGAATCCTTTAATATGGGCGTATCCAAGGGCCTTGAGATGGCGGCGCAGGTGGGCGCGGCGGCTGTACAGGTGTATGTAGGCGGCCGCGGTGCGTGCGAAAACACCTGGACTCCCGAATACCGTCGCGACATACTCAAAAAGGCGCGCGACTGCGGTCTGGTAATCAGCGCGATGTGCGGCGACTTGGGCGGCCACGCGTTTGAGGGCAAGGCAGAAAACGACGAATGGCGCATCGACGAAGTAAAGCGCATGTTCGACCTGTGCACCGAGATGGACTGCACCGTCCTGACTAACCACATTGGCCGCGTGCCAGCTGATCCCGCGCATCCGCGCTACCCGGTGATGGTCGAGGCCATGCAGCGCATCGACAAGCTGGGCAAGGAAACCGGCTGCCGTCTGGCCATCGAGACCGGCCCCGAGACTCCCGAAACCCTCAAGCGCTTCCTGACCGACATCGGCGGCACCAACATCGGCATCAATTTCGACCCCGCTAACCTCAAGATGGTTATGGACGTTGACGCGGCCGAGGGCGTACGTACGCTGGCCGGTCACATACTGCATACCCATGCCAAGGACGGCAAGATCTACAAGTTCATGGGCGGCGAGGAAGTCTATGGCATATTCTGCGAAGGCGGTATAGAGGATCTGCAGAAGCTGGGCGACTACTTTGAAGAAGTACCGCTGGGCGAGGGCGATGTAAACTGGGACGGCTACATCAAGGCGCTGAACGAGACCGGCTACAAGGGCTTCTTCACCATCGAGCGCGAGTGCGGCGCCGATCCCACGGCTGACATCAAGCTGGCGGTTGCATTCCTCAAGAAGCTGCTGGGTCAGGCGTAATTCTGCGCGCATCGCGCGAATGGAGGCTGTACTTCTTTATGGAAAAGCAGATATATTTGCGCAAGTCGATACGGCGTTACAGAAATAATGACATCGGGGAGGCGGCGCTGAGTGTGCTCGCCTCCTGGCGCGGCTGGGCGGACGTTTATGCACAGGGAGCGGATGCGGACTGCGATATACAACTGCTGGGCAGCGACGCAAAGCTGGGCGGCATGTACTTCATAAAAGCACCGCGCTATATCGCGTACTGGGGCCGCCCCACGCGCGAGGGGCGCATAAACGCCGGGTTCATACTGGAGCAGATTTCGCTGAGGCTTACCGAACTGGGCGTGGGCACATGCTATCTGGGCGCGACGCATATAAGCGGCGCAAACCCGGACGAGCGCGGACTGGAGCCTATAATCATAA
>USEE01000213.1 GCA_900553645.1 uncultured Eubacteriales bacterium | reverse complement strand
CGCAGAAATGGCGCAAAAGACGCCGAAATTGCGGATTAGGGAATTTTTGAGACACACTCCAGTCCCTGAGCGCCGTTTAACCCGGCGGCGCCCGCTCCGGCTATGCGGTGAAACGCATCCTCAACCGGCTCTTCCTCGCGCACGGGGCGTATGCGGTACATGAAGTCGTATACGTCCTTTAGCAGGCCAAGCCGCTTTGCCATGTCCTGTACAAGCTCCGCGCTCATCAGTTCGTCCTGCGTGTAGGCGTGGTTCAGACTGAAGCTCTTTAGCGGATACCACCTTTTAAGCCCCTCGTCCAGCCCGTCGGGTATATTCATGCGCTTGTAACAGCTGCCGCTGAGTTCAAACCCGCCCAGCTGCTGTGAGCACAGCACCCTGCGCGCGCCGTCCGGGTCGAGCAGTATCGCGCGGCGCAGCGCGTCAGTCCACGCGCGGTCGTCGCCGTACATGCCCGCGCCCACATTGCCGCCCTGCACGCCTATGTCGAAGTACAGGTGAAAGCAGTCGCTTTTGTCCCAGCCGCCGCGATGGAAGCCCAGCCACATATAGTCGCGGTAGGGCGACTTGTCGCGCGAATACCTCAGATCGCGATTTATGTGCGATATGACGCGCGCGGGGCGCACCTCCATATCGCGGTCGATCTCAAGCACCGCGGGCGCAATATCCATGCACAGCTCCCTCAGCGGCGCGCGCACGCTTTTTTCGTACCAGTCGTGGCTGTCGTGAAAGAACTCGCGGTTGTTATTGAACCCCAGCGCCATGAAAAATTCAAACGTGCCTCTTTCGAAGCCCGAAAACATGGTTTCACCCCTTCTCTTCCCCATAATATTATACCGTCCCGCGGCGCGCTTGGCAAGTCCCTTGTAAAGCGGCACCGGCCGCAATCCCGCGCATTTTGGCGATACTTACCCATGCGCTTGCGCGAATTTAACGTCACGCGACACTGTTCATGGTCATCCGTCGGTGATATAATCATGCTGATTTTGCAAATTTTGCGAAAAGGAAGGTGCCGCAATGAGCATCCGCTCGAACTATCAACACACGATATACGCGTGCTACATCGGCTATATCGTGCAGGCCATTGTGAACAACTTTGCGCCGCTGCTGTTTCTGACGTTCCAGTCGTCATTTGGCCTCAGCCTTGACAAGGTGTCGCTGCTGGTCACGCTGAATTTCGGCGTGCAGCTGCTCGTCGATCTGCTCAGCGCCAAGTTCGTGGACAAGATTGGCTACCGGCCGTGCATGATCGCGGCGCATGTGCTTTCGGCGCTGGGTCTGGCGGGTCTGGCGTTGTTCCCGTTCATACTGCCCAATGCGTATGCGGGGCTTATCGTGGCGATAATGCTGTACGCGGTGGGCGGCGGCCTGCTCGAGGTGCTGGTAAGCCCGATAGTCGAGGCGTGTCCGACCGAGGGCAAGGAGGCCGCGATGAGCCTGCTGCACTCGTTCTACTGCTGGGGGCATGTATTCGTGGTGCTGGTATCGACCGCGTTTTTCGCGCTGTTTGGCACGGCCAACTGGCGCGTGATGGCGTGCATATGGGCGATAGTGCCGGCGCTTAACGCGGTATACTTTACCAAGGTGCCGATAAACACGCTTTCGGGCGGGGACGGCGAAACGGGCATGAGCATGGGCGCGCTGGCAAAGAGCGGCATATTCTGGCTGCTGATGCTGCTGATGGTATGCGCGGGCGCGTCGGAGCAGGCGATGAGCCAGTGGGCCAGCGCGTTTGCCGAGGCCGGTCTGGGCGTGAGCAAGACTATGGGCGACCTGCTCGGGCCGTGCATGTTTGCGATAATGATGGGTCTTTCGCGCGTGCTTTATTCCAAGCTGGCCGACAAGCTCCCGCTGGCGCCCGCGATGAGCGCGTGCGGCGCGCTGTGCATAGTAAGCTACCTGCTGGCGGGTCTGAGCCAAAGTCCGGTGCTGGGCTTGATAGGCTGCGGAGTATGCGGCTTCTCGGTAGGCATAATGTGGCCGGGCGCGTTCTCCACGGGCGTTAAGGCACTGCCCGCGGGCGGCACGGCGATGTTCGCGCTGATGGCGCTGGCGGGCGACCTGGGCTGCTCAGGCGGGCCTACGCTGGTGGGCTTTATATCGGGCGCGGCGGGTGACAACCTGCGCATGGGCTTCCTCGCGGCGCTGGTGTTCCCGGTGCTTTTGATTTTGTCCATCAACCTTACCTGCAAAAAGATAAAGGGCTAAGTAAAAAAAAGCGCCGCGTTCTTTCTCACTAAAATGGAAAGAACGTGGCGTTTTTTGTATGCCTTAAACCCCAAACAGCCCCAGATACCCGTTAAGACAGGTAGTCACGACAATCAGGTACGCGACGTACAACGCCAGCATCAGTACGCCCTGCCAGCGGCTGAACTTCTTATTGATGATCGTGGGCACGGCGGCGATCAGCGACACGATAATCGCGACCGGGAAGTCGAGGTATATGTTCTGCGCCGACACGGGCAGGTTGCCGCCGTAGACGAAGGAACAGACGGATATAATCAGCGTGGTATCGATTACGTTCGCGCCGATTACGTTGCCCACCGACATGTCGGTCTGCTTTTTTATTATGGAGGTTATCGCCGTGACAAATTCAGGAAGCGAAGTGCCTATCGCGATTATCGTCACGCCGATTATCGCCTCGGACACGCCCCATGACGCGGCGATTTCACTGCCGCTGTTTACCAGCAATTGCGAACCGGCCACAATGCCCGCCGCGCCGACCACAACGCGCAGTATGTTGGTTATGACGGACTTTTTATCCTTGGCGGGGCGCTCGTCGTCGTTAGCGGCGGCCTCGTCCTTGGCCGAGCGGATATTTTCGATTATATACAGCGCGAATATGAATATCATGACCGCCGCGCCCACAGTAGTGAACGCGCCGCCCAGCGAACAGGCGAACAGCGCCACGACCGCCGCAACCAGCAGCAGCGACTTGGGCGCGAACTCGCGGCGCTTGATGGCAAGCGGCATGAATATTACGTTGATGGCCAGTATCATCGCCGTATTGCATATGACCGAGCCGATGCCGTTGCCGATGGCCATGCCGACCTTACCCTGCGACGCGGCGATGTAGTCGCCCACGCCCGATACCAGTATGCTGTGACCCTCCACCGCAGCGATGGTGGATACTATTACCTCGGGCAAGGTGGTGGCGAGGCTGATTATAGTCGCGCCGATTATGAACTTGGGAATGCCCGTGACCTCGGCAACCCAGACCGCGCCGTCCACGAACCAGTCGCCGCCCTTGACGATGAGCACTACGCCCACCGCGAACAGCAGGTACATTAGCAGGTTTTCCATGATGTTCCTCCTTTTCTTAGAATGTACCTCAAGCGGAACAATCCGCAAGTGCGAGTGGATTTTGCGTCTGTTCAAGGAAGAAACCCGAAGGCTTAGCCGGAGTGCTAAGTCGAGGGCTGCCGACGCAGAAATGGCGCAAAATACGCCGCAATTGCGGATTCAGGAATTTTTGAGGTGCACTCTTGTACAGTCATTGGCATAAAAAAAGCGTGTACGGCATCACAGCCCATACACGAAAAAAGACCGCATGCACAATGACAGAATTGTACATGAGTCTCATCGATCAAGATATGCCAGATGCCGCCCGGAGTATGTCCCCCCCGGCATCAGGATGTTGACATATCACGCAGTGCGTCGATTACTCCCCCATATGAATGTTATAATATCACACGGCATATGGAAAGTCAATAACGTCGGCTGTAAAAGTTAGCGGCAGGATACTCGGTGCTGTCTTGTTCTTTTTAAGGCATTAATCTCGGTAAAGGCAGTACCTGCCGCGTCGCCGTCACTTCTTAGCCTTGCTCTTCGCGCCCATGAACACGCGCTTTACCGCCCTGAGCCTGCCCGCCTCCAACGGTTCGGGCGGCGGCGACGTGCGCCAGTATTCGCCCGAAAGATAGCTCCTGTCGCCCAGCACGGCGCACAGC
>USEE01000212.1 GCA_900553645.1 uncultured Eubacteriales bacterium | reverse complement strand
GGCGACAACCTGTTCACGTTTGATCTAAGCGACCTGATTGCCGAGTTCCGCAAATGCGGCCACGATACCATCTGCGCGGCGCATATGAGCGATTATAACCTGCTCAAACGCTTTGCCGTGGCCAAGCTGGACGCAAACGGCGATGTGACCGAAATGGTGGAAAAGCCTGCCGAGCCGCAGAGCGATGTCGGTGTGTACGCGCTGTACGTATACCGCCGCGACACCGTGCCGCTCATCAAGCAGTATCTCGAATTGGGTCAGCCCAAGGACGCGCCCGGCCACTTCCCGAGCTGGCTGTGCAGCGCGAACAATCCCCTGCGCAAGACGGTTCACGCCTACCTTTTCAAGGGCGAGTGCGTGGATATCGGCACGCCCGAAAGCTATGACGACGCGGTTGCGCGCTTCGGGGTAAAGGGCTTTTAAGGCATAGGGCAGGGCAATGTACCTGAGTATGCATATAATCGATACATTCACCAGACCGTCGCCGCGAACATGCGGAGGCGGTCTGACGCATTTGGAGCAAGACTGGCCTAATGTAAAGGACTTTTTTCAAGCCAGGTATTCAACAGTCTGATGCCTGAATATTTCTGCCTGGGCCGACAAAATGCAGGCGCTTAAATCCTTAAAACCTCAGCATAACCCAAAAGAGCGCAATATTATAATAAGCCGCGCAATTGCGCCCGGCCGCAACATATGGTATACTATTGCCTGTGTGTCTACGCAATCAGACTTGGAGTGAAAATATGAAACGAAAGCTGTTATGCTCGCTGGCGGCGGTTATTCTGCTTTGCATTGCGCATTCATGGGCGCTCGCCTCGGACGATGTTACGCTGTCGTGGTCACAGGCCGCCGCGACCTGCGAGATCAGCGACGCGTACTATTGCACGGCGGGCGGCGCACAGGCATTCATCGCCGGTGGGCTTACGCGCATACCGGTGGGCGCGGACGTGTACGTCACGCTGACTCCGCTGGACGGCCAAAGCGCGCTCAGCAGCGCCTACGTCGTATTCGACGGCGCAATGATGCCGCTGGAGCCCGGCTCGAACGGTACGTTCCACTTTGTCATGCAGGAGTGCAAAAGCGGTCAGGCCACAATAGTCGCCGAATGCGGCGCGATGCACGCGATAACATACGCCGACGGCTTTACAGAAGCGGGCGATGACGGGCTGTGGCAGGGCGAGGATGGCGCACTGCGCGTACAAAGTGCGGCGGGCGGGGCGCTCAGTCAGGCTTCGTCGGGCGACAGCGTGCTGATATGCGTCGTTCCAGATGATGAATATGCGCTTCAAAAAGATTCACTGCGCGCAGTCACGGCCAGCAATGTTGAAATCATGCCTGAACGCAACGAATCCGGCGATTACTGCTTCACAATGCCGGACGAGCCGGTCACGATATCCGCAGAGTTTGTTACAGCCGCAATGGTAAGTCTGCCAGACGGCGTTGAGTGCGTCGTAAGCGGCGAATATGCGTATCAGAACCCGCCGCGCGCATTGCCGGGCAGTGAAGTCGAACTCACCATATCTCCATCCCAACCCAACACGCGCATCCGTTTCGGCTCGCAGGGGATACAACCCGCCGACACGGGAATCACACAATATGTGAACGAGCAGGACGGTGTGACTGGCGCGTTTACGGTAAGCCTGACAATGCCCGAGGGCGGAGCAGCCGTGCTCGCGGATGTGGGCGCGCTGTGCCGCATAGAATCGGATTCGTCGATCAGGGTTTACTACGCCGCCGACGAAATGTACGCCGTTGTCGATGTTCCGAGCGGCTATGGGCTGGTTGACGACAAGCTGGCCGTAACATCATCCGGCAATGAAATATCGGTATTACAGCGCAACCGGGGCGGCGATTCGTCGGCAGTCGATATATCGCTCACCGCGCCCGCGTGCAATATCGAACTAAGCGCAAATCTGCGTCCGCTGCATTCGATAACCAGCGTTCAGGCGCACGGATTGGGCATAATGCGCACATATCCGGCGGGCAGCGCGGCAGAGGGCAGTACGGTGACGATTGCGCTTACTCCGGTAGAGGGCTGGCAGGTGCGCGATGGTTCGCTTGAAATATGCGCGCCCGGCACTCGTACAGTCGTGGCCGAGGCTCAGGACGGCGCGTTCATAATGCCCGAATGCGATTGCGAAATCAGCGTGGAATTTGAGCCTGTGCCTTCGCAGGTCAATCTGATAGAAAGCGCGTGCTTTACCCTGAACGCCGACTATGCGCTCAGCGTGGCCGGGGCGCAGGGTATGCAAGTGACCGACGGCGCACCCGCAGGCGCGATTGTCAACGTCTATGCAAAGTCGGTTTCAGGCTGCACGCCTGAGGGGATATACTTAAAAGACGGCGAGTCGGGCGAGACGCGCAAGCTGTCCGATGATTGTCAGGCGGAATTCGTAATGCCCGCGCACCGCGTTACCGTGTACGCACTGTGTTCGGACGGCAGCCATGTGTCGCCGCTGGCAAGCGCGTCGGACGATGTGCAGACGGCAGATGAACCTGCCTTCCCATACGAAGCTCAGATAAACACCGAAGATCGCGGACTGCGCCTGCGCAAGGACAGCAGCGCCGACGCTGACGTGGTGGGCGCATACGCAAGCGGCACGCGCGTGACAGTCGAACGCCTGAGCGATGACGGTCAGTGGGCGTATGTCACCGTTCATGAGGACAGCGAACGCGGCTGGATGAAAGCCGAGTACATCGAGCGCGTATCCGACGACACGACCGCGCCCGCCGCACAGACCGCCTCACCGTCTGAATCCGAAGACATTTCAATCACGATAACTCTGCCCGAAATCCGCGTGCACCGACCGTACATTGTGGAAAAGGCGGTCACGCGCGACGAAGGATATGTGTTCAAGCACATAATACTATTATAATAAAGCACAATACGACATTGGGAGGAAATATGCCAATATACGCATCCACGTTCATAAGCGGTCTGGAGCCGGTCGTGAAGGAATGCCTGCCGCGGCTTTTGCGCGGCTGTCAGATATACGACCTTTACAACGGCCTGATAGTGTACCGCTACGACGGCAAGCCAGACGCGCTTGCCCGCGTGAACATATTCTCGAATACCTATCTCGTGCTGCACCGCCAGAATAACCCCACGTTCAAGTCCATGGTGCAGCAGGCCGCGGCCAAGGCCGATCCGTCGTTTACCAGCCGCGTGCGCACGGGCCAGACCTTCCGCGTGCGCTTTCAAAAGAACGGCAAACTGGAGCGCGTGGACGCGCCGGTCATAGCGCAGGCCGAAGATCTGGTCAAACGCCGCGCTCGACTGCGCATAGACCGCGAAAATCCCGACTGGGAGTTCTGGTACATAATCCGTTCGGAGAATATCGGCCTGTACTGTATGCTGGTCGAGCGCCGCGAACAAACCGAAAAGAATCTGCCTCAGGGCGCGCTCAGACCCGAACTGGCGCAGTGCATCTGCCTGTATTCGGGAGCGGGCGCGGGGGAGACGCTGCTCGACCCGTTCGCGGGTCACGGCTCGCTGCCGGGCGCGCTGCTTAAATCGCGCAAGTATGCCGCTGTGATGATGGGCGATAACGATTCAAACGCTGTGCGCAGACTGCGCCGTCAGTTTTCGTCCCTGATAGAGGAGGGTAAGGCCGCCGTGTACCAGTGGGATGCGCGCGACATGACCCCGCTGGAGGATGACTCGATAGACCGCATAATCACCGACCCGCCGTGGGGCATGTACGACGCGGAGCGCTACGGCAACCTGCTGGCGTTCTATGTGGACTTCATGTGCGAATTTGCGCGCGTGCTGCGTCCGGGCGGCACGCTGGTAATGCTCAGCGCGGCAAAGGCCGAAACCATGCGCGCTTCGCGCGAGGCGGGGCTTATGCCCACAGGCAAGCTTGACATACTCGTCAACGGCAAAAAGGCGTCGATATTCCGCTATCGCAAGCCGTTTAACAAGCGCGATCAGCGCTTACCCAGGCATAATTAATT
>USEE01000211.1 GCA_900553645.1 uncultured Eubacteriales bacterium | reverse complement strand
GTTAATGCCCCTTAACATGACGAATTGGCAAATCGGCATCCTGCGCGCATATGTCTGGGAAATGGCAAAACGCGAATGTTCAAAAAAATTGAAGCGGTATATCAAAAAGTCAGTACGATCATGGCGGCGATTAAGCGCGGCGCTCAATCGATTTTTGGGCAAGGGCAGACATGAAACGCCGCTTTTCAGTACTTAAACATGCTTTGCACCAGAGTTATAACTTGGGGCGGTTGACAGAGCTACATTCATTTTGATAGAATACTTACGCCGAGTTAGCGGCATTAAATCAGATACATTGAGAGGTAAGAAATGGCGATATATTATGTAGACCCGTTAAACGGCAGTCCCGCAAACAACGGCCTGAGCGCGGACGCGCCCATTAAAACCAACGTGGGGCTGAACGTACAGCCGGGCGATACGGTGCTGTTTAAGCGCGGCAGCCTTATCCGCGGCGTGCTGCACAATGTAAACGGCGAAGAAGGCAGACCCGTAACCTACGGCGCGTACGGCGAGGGTGCAAACCCGATATTCAGCGGCTCGGTGGACGTGAGCGCTCCCGAATGCTGGCAAAAATACGAGGGCATGGACAACGTGTGGCGCTGCGTCGGAGCGCTGGACGCGTGCGTGGGCAACTTCGTGTTCGATCAGAAGGAGGGCGGCGCATTCAGGTGGGAGAAGAACGAGCTGAGCGAGCAGGGCGACTGGTACGACTCTGCCGCCGATAAGATCGAAACCGAAATGTCCGCGCAGGAGCACGAGGTGCTTATGTACAGCGCAGGCAATCCGGGCGAGGTATACTATCATATCGAGTGCGCCCAGTGCAAGCACCGCGCATTGGCCAAGACCGGCCACGATCTGATAATCGAAAACCTGACCTTCCAGAACAACGGCCTGCACGGCATCGCAACCGGCGTCCACAATAAGAATATGATCGTGCGCGGCTGCCGGTTCGAATTCATCGGCGGCAGCGTGTGGAGCAAGGAACTCAAAATCCGCTTCGGCAACGCGGTCGAGTTCTGGACGACTGCCGAAAACATACTGGTCGAACGCTGCGTGTTTTACGACATATACGACTCGGCGGTCACGCATCAGGGGCCGGGCGAGAAGTGCGACTGCGCGCGCAATCTGGCGTTTAAGCATAACATATTCCTGCGCTGCGGCATGGCCGCGTATGAACAGCGCGACAAGCTCCCGCTGAGCGGCGAGTTCAGCGGCAACGTGTGCGCAGACGCGGGACGCGGCTTTTCGCATAAGGGCGAAACCCTGCCGCGCAAGTCGGAGATCTGGCCCGCGCCGATGGGACACCACATATTCCTGTGGCGCATAGAGCAGCTCACGCCCGGCGCTAAGTTCGAAATACGCGATAACGTGTTCATGAACGCATACGCGGGCGCGGCGATATACTCGGTCAACTGCCCGGAGGCGGACGCGCAGACGGTTATCGACGATAACAAGTATTGCTTGAACGAGCGCGTACTGCTGGCGCGCATCGGCGGGCACGACTACAACGACTTTGACGAATATGTGCGCGCGACCGGCAAGGATACGCACAGCCTGTGCGCGGACCTGTAACCATAAAACAAACCATTCGCGCCATCGCGCCAAAACGCGGCGGCGCTGTTTAGAAGTCTCTGGTTAGCCAAAACTAATTAATGCCGAAAGGGTGAGCCACATGGAAGGACGCAAGGGGCCGCAGTATTCCAATTGGGTATCGTATAAGGTAGTTGGCGCGGGTGCGCTGGCTACGCTGATTCTGCTGTTAGCGGCGCGGTTTACGGTGAAGCAGTCGCATCTTATCGCGGCGCTGCTGCTGGTGGGCATGTTTATTGCGCTGGCGATGACGTTTTACATGGCGCGGGCGCGCACGGCGCTGTCGTACGAGCGCGGCGGCGTGCAGGGCAGGGTGCTGGACGGCGTTAAGAATCAGCTCAAAAAGGCGGGCTGGGACGGCCGCGGCAAGGTGCTCGACATAGGCTGCGGCAGCGGCGCGCTGTCGATAAAGATTGCTAAGGACAATCCCCACGCGCGCGTGACCGGCATAGATTACTGGGGCAGCCAGTGGGATTACAGCCAGGCACTGTGCGAAAGCAACGCAAAGATCGAGGGCGTAAGCGCGCGTGTGGAATTCCGCAAGGGCGACGCAGCCAAGCTGCCGTATCTGGACGGCGTGTTCGACGCGGCAGTGAGTAACTTCGTGTTCCACGAGGTGCGCACTCAGCCCGACAAGCTGGCGCTGGTCAAGGAAGCGCTGCGCGTGGTCAAGCCGGGCGGGTACTTCGCGTTTGAGGACGTGTTCTACTCCAAGCGCGTATACGGCGATATGGACAAATTCGTCGAGGCATTAAAGCCATATGTGGACGAAATCCACTTCGAGGACATGCGCAAACCCGACTATGCGCCCAAGTTTCTGAATACGCCGCTGATACTCGGTCAAATGGGCATGATCTGGGGCAGAAAAAGCGCGGCGAGCAATAAAGGCTGAATGTGTGGAGGGAAGCCTTCGCATACCGCCTTAAAATAAATTTACTATCATCTGTTGGACAACGGCGAAAGGAAAATTGCTATGATTAAGACCACTGTTAAGGTAGACGGCATGATGTGCGGCATGTGCGAAAGCCATGTCAACGACGCGGTGCGCAAGGCGTTTCCGCAGATAAAGAAGGTCACATCCTCGCACGGCAAGGGCGAAACGGTAATAATGTCCGACAGCGAACTGGACAAGGACGCGCTCAAGAGCGCGATCGACGCGACCGGCTACACCGCGGGCGCGATTGAAAGCGCGCCGTGCGAGGAGAAAAAGCGCGGCCTGTTCGGCTTCCTGCACAGATAAACGGCGCGCGGGGAGGTATGCGCAATGGAAAACGTACTCCGCTTACAGTCAGACGGCATCGACGCGCGCGCGGCAAGTCACGGCGGCACGGTGACGCGCGTGGACGGGCCGGACGGATGGTGCGAATTTATCGAATACATGCTGTACCCGGGCGTGCTGCTGCAATTCAACGACGTGCATATTCAGACGATAAACGAATCAAGCGAGGCGGGCGAGCTGCTGGAGCTTAACTACTGCGCCGACGGACTGTACGAATGCGAGTTTAAGCGGGGCGGCTATGCGCGCGTGGCGGGCGGCATATTCGCCGCGTGCGGTATGGACAGGGCAAAGTCGCTGTCGCGCTTCCCGACGGGATTCTATAAGGGCGTGAGCGTAGTGATCGACGCCAAGCGCGCGCAGAAGTACATGGATGCGGCGCATCCCGAATTGATGATAGACATATCCGACCTGCCCGGTAGGATGTGCCCGGCGGGTACGTGCTTTGTGGCGCGGGCCGAGGGCGCGCTCAGGCAGCTGTTCGACCAGATCATGAACCCGCCCGAATGCGTGAGGGGCGCGTATTACCGCGTAAAGCTGCTGGAGCTGCTGATGCTGCTGACGATGTGGCAGCCCGGCGGCGCGATGAGCGGCACGTATCTGGCGCGCGACCGCATGGAGCAGCTCAGGCTGGTGCGCGACCACCTGACCATGGAACTGGACAGGGAGATTACGCTGGAGGAGCTGAGCCGCACGCACGGCATGTGCGAAACGCAATTGAAGCGCGACTTCAAGCGCGTATACGGCATAAGCCCGGCCGCGTACCGGCGCGCGTACCGCATGGAGCAGGCCGCGCGTATGCTGCGTGATACCGATAAGTCGGTTACGGAAGTAGCGATGCAGGTGGGCTACCTGAACCCCAGCAAATTTTCGCACGCATTCCGCGCGGAAATGGGCGTGCCGCCCGCCGAATACCGAAAGAGCGGTGACTGTTTGGAGCGCCAAGCGCGAAATGAAACCGTTTGGAGCGGTCAAAACGCGCCGGGCGCGTTATAATTGCACTTGGTTAGAAAACACTAACCGAAAATGCAGATGGAAAGGTGTGTCCCAATATGAAGAAGTTCAATCTGAGCGCCCTGCTGGCGCTGGCAATGGC
>USEE01000210.1 GCA_900553645.1 uncultured Eubacteriales bacterium | reverse complement strand
CTGGTTCGGTGTTCTTTGCCGAATACGCGGGCGACTTGAACCCGTGGGTATACTCGCTTTCGTACAATATCACGTACATGGGGCCGGAGACGCTGGTGACTATGGCGCTGGCCTTCATTCCCAAGGTGGCCGCACTGGAAAACGTAATCAAGGGCACGGACAAAAGAATGCTCAATGCGTAATTGAATTATTCGTATCGGTATGGAGAGGGCATAGGATTTCTCCATATTTTTTTGCTTACAGAATTCTATAAATCCAATGCGCGCCCGTATCTATGCAAATCGGCGCAAGTGGTATATAATGGTACTAAGACCATACAAACAATAAAGCGCTTTTATCGGAGGAAATTATGAACGGGCATACAAACCAGACGGCTCGCTGCGGACGCGATCCGCTGCAATTTATATCGCGCATAATCAAGGGCGCGGTGGTGGGCGTGGGCGCGATACTGCCCGGCATAAGCGGCGGCGTGCTCAGCGTGGTATTTGGCATATATCGTCCGCTGATGGAGTTCCTTGCACACCCTGTAAAAGAGTTTAAGCGCAAGGCGTGGTTTTTTCTGCCTATACTTATTGGCTTTGCGCTGGGCATACTGGGGCTGGCGCGCGTGGTGGACTGGCTGTTCCGCGAATCGCCCGTACCCGCGGTGTGGCTGTTCTCGGGGCTGGTCATAGGCACATTGCCTGCGCTTTGGCGTGAGGCGGGTCAGCAGGGGCGCGGCAGGTTTGCGTGGCTGGCCATGGCAATCGCGATTGTGCTGACCGTGCTGTGGATGTACCTTGTAAGCAGCATGGAAAGCGGCGGCGATGGCGCGCTGGTTACGCCTAACGTGTGGTGGTGGCTGGTCTGCGGCGTGCTGTGGGGCATGGGCATGGTCGTGCCCGGCATGAGCCCGTCCTCGATATTCATATTCCTCGGCCTGTATCAGCCCATGACCGCGGGCATAAGCCAGTTGGATGTAGGCGTAGTGCTGCCGCTGCTCGTGGGACTGGCAGCCACGGTTGCGCTGCTGTCGCGCGGTATGGGCTGGCTGCTCAAGCGGCATTATGCGGTCGCGCTGCACGCGATATTCGGCATAGTAATTGCGTCCACGGCGGCGATTTTGCCCTTCGGCCAAGGCACGATGGACGCGGGCAGCATAGCTCTCTACGCGGCGTGCTTCATAGTGGGCTGTGCCATCGCATACGGTATGGAGCGTATGCGCAAGGTACTTGAGGATCGCGGCGAAGTGGACTAAACAAACAAAAATCGACGCACAGAGCAGTTACTGTACGTCGATTTTGCTTTTACAGTCATAAATAAGCGGATTTAAGACATGAAATAAGCATGACTCTCAATTGACGAAGCCGAAAATCATTTACAGGCAGAGCATCCGAGCAATACTTTAGCCTTCCAATAAATCGCGCCACATGCCTTAGCGTCCGAAAAGCTGTACCCAGTACATAACGCCATTATACTCATACGCGCATATGCCGATTGTGCTCCAGTGCGAGTTGAGTATGTTAGCGCGGTGGCCGCTGGACGACATCCACGCCGCCATTACGCGCGCGGCGCTCTGCTGCCCCTTGGCGATATTTTCGCCGTAAGCGCCGCTTGTGACGGTGGAAAAACTGCTGCCGTCGGGGCGGGTGTGCGAGAAGCTGGTGACGATTTCGCGCGCACGGATACACGCCGCGGCGCTGAGCGAATCGTCCATAGTGAGTGCGTTAAGTCCGGCGGCGGCGCGCTCCTCATTTACCATGCTCAGCACCTCCTGCGCCATAGATGTGCTTACGCCGCCCTGATCCGGCTGGGTAGTGGGCTTGGCGGCAGCCGTCGGTTCGGCAGTCGGCCTGACAGTGGGTTCAGCGGTAGTCTGAGAAGTCGGCGCTGAGGTAGGCTTGACAGTCGGCTCAGCGGTGGGCGCAGTAGTCGGCACGCTGGTCGATTCAGCCGTGGGCTGGGCGGTTGCAGCACAATCGGAAGTCGGACGGCAGGTGGGCACGGTCGAGCACTGCCCGCAGCGGTATACCTTGCGGCAGCGCGCGTTCCAGCGCGACGAACAGCCGCTGTTGTACGTATATCCGAAATCGTACTGATTGCAATTGGACGTAACGTTCGAGCAATATGAATTGCCAGTGCAGTTTCGACTATCGGTAAAACACTGCGCCTCAGCGCCCGCGATTCCGCATGAACCTAGTCCTATCAGACATGCAAAGGCCAAACTGGCGATACGGTTGTAAGATGATCTCATATGGCTTTCTCCTTTGAAAATATTTCGCAACAACTTGCAATAAAATTGTAATGCGAATCGGCGGCAAATGTCAATGAAAATGGATTGTCTGGCATAAATTGGCATAAAACAGCTTTTGCAAAACCGCGTTGTTTATATGCGCGATTGTATGGTATAATATAGATGACTAATCTGCGTGCAGTCCGAACGGAAATGCACAGATTAATGAATTGAAAATCGGTCGATTTACTTGAACGGCGATTCGATTGACTAAGATGGAGGACTAACATGCTTGATATAATGATAATCGGCGGCGGCCCGGCGGGCATGACGGCAGGTCTGTATGCGGCGCGCATGGGACTGAAGGCAGTCTTATATGAAAGGCTGATGGTGGGCGGTCAGGCGTCCACGACCAACATAATCGAAAACTATCCCGGCCACGCACAGGGCATAGGTGGTCCCGAACTGATGATGGAATTTCAGCAGCAGGCTGAAAGCGCGGGCTGTGAGATAAGCTACGACGAAGTGAGCGCGCTGAACCTGCAGGGCGACATAAAGACCGCGCAGACTTCATCGGGCGAGGTACAGGCGCGCGCGGCGATACTGTGCATGGGCGCACAGGCGCGCAAACTGGACGTGCCGGGCGAGGAACTGTTCCGCGGACGCGGCGTTTCGTACTGCGCTACGTGCGACGGCGCGTTCTATCGCGGCAAGCGCGTGTTGGTCGTGGGCGGCGGCAACACTGCGGCGGAGGACGCGCTGTATCTGTCTGGCCTGTGTGAGCGTGTGTACATGGTGCACCGGCGCGATGCCCTGCGCGCGGACGCGGCGCTGGCACGCAGAATTGAATTAAAGTCAAATATCGAAATGGTGTGGAACAGCACGGTAACGGAGTTTACGGGCACGAAGTCGCTCGAACGCGCAAAGATTCGCGGCGTGAATACCGGCGAGACACACGAAATCGAAGTGGCAGGTGCGTTCATAGCGGTGGGTCAGGTGCCGCAGAGCGATTTGGTGCGCGGCGCGATCGAAACCGACGCGGCGGGCTTTATAGTGGCGGGCGAGGATACTCAAACGTCGCTGCCGGGCGTGTTCGCGGCGGGCGACATACGCACAAAGCCGCTCAGACAGCTAGTGACCGCCGCGTCCGACGGCGCGGTTGCCGCGTCCATGGCAGGGCGTTATCTGACTATGAAATAATCCGCCGCCGTTAAAAACGCAGGATATACATTCAATGACTGTCAAAGTGAAGGAATGCACGCCGCAATATGCAGATTTGAATGAAAATTAACAGGCGAAAGCTCCGCCGCCACTTGACGAAAAGCCTGCGCTGGATTAACATTTACGGGGACATATACGCTTAAATGCGGCTGATAAGCTTTGAATGGCCGATTCGCCGTTTGAAGCGCGGCTTTGCATATGCCTGCAAATGCCGTGGCAAGGCCCTTTACTAAAGCGAACGTACATATACGGGAGGAATACGCATGGTCAATTGTCAGATGCAGCCCATGCGCCTGATGAATGGGCAGCTGGTGCCCGCTCAGGCCGATCAGCCCGAAGGGCGTGAGGGCACTATAGCGTATCGCATACTGGAGCAGCACAACACCAGCCGCGATATGCAAAACCTCAAAATCCGCTTCGACGGCATGTTGTCGCATGACATCACTTATGTCAATATAATCCAGACGGCGCGCATGGGCGACATGCAGGAGTTCTGTCTGCCTTACGTGCTGACCAACTGTCACAATTCGCTGTGCGCAGTG
>USEE01000209.1 GCA_900553645.1 uncultured Eubacteriales bacterium | reverse complement strand
GCAGCGAAGACGTATCCACGCCGCATATTTCGACCTTATAGACCGACATAAAAATCTACCCCCGGCATCAGGATTCGCCATTAGCTTAGCCTGTGCGGGGGCAGTATATTCAGTCAGGTGATGTTTTTGAAACTCAGCGATAGTTATTCAGGCGCGTTAACCAACTTTTCCAGCAGTACTATTGCCTTATTCAGGAAATCCTCGTCGCTTTGCTTGCCTTCGTTTATTACCAGCGCCGGATTTGCACCGCCTACAAACTTTATCTGGCCATTGAGCTTATCTATGCGTGCAAGCAGATCAACTATGTCGACCTGTGCGTTAGGCAGGAACTTGAGCGTAATGAATCCGCTGCGGCTGCTTACAGTATCTATCCAGAGCTTTTCGCACATCTTGCGCATATACGATATTGCGATAAGGTTCATTACCGGGCGCGTCGGATCGCCGAAACGATCTGTCAGTTCCTCGATGACGTCCTCCCAATCGCTGCGCGAGGCAACCTGAGAAATCTTCTTGTATACCTCGATACGCTGATAGTCGCCCGACACGTAATCCATCGGCAGGTATGCGCTGACGTGCAGTTCCATGCGCGTTTCGACGTTTTCGATCGACGCTTCGCCGCGCAGTTCGCGCATGGTGTCTTCCACCATCTTGCAATACAGATCATAACCGACAGTCGAAAGATGTCCATGCTGTTCCGCGCCCAGCAGGTTGCCCGCGCCGCGTATCTCCAGATCACGCATGGCCACGCGAAAACCTGAGCCGAACTCGGTAAACTCGCGGATAGCGCTCAGGCGCTTATCGGCGGTTTCGGTAAGCACCTTGCCTGCCTTGACGCACAGATAGCAGTATGCCAAGCGATTCGAACGCCCCACGCGCCCGCGCAGCTGATACAGCTGGGACAGGCCAAAGCGATCAGCGTCGTACACGATCATGGTATTGGCGTTTGAAACGTCCAGACCACTTTCTATTATCGTCGTACACAGCAGCACGTCGTATTCGCCGTTATAGAACTCCAGCATCACGTCCTCCAGCGCGTGCTCGGCCATCTGGCCATGACCGATTGCTATGCGCGCCTCAGGTACAAGCTCCTTTAGGTGCTGATAGAAGCGCTCAATCGAACCGACGCGGTTGTACAGTACGTATATCTGACCTCCGCGCTGAAGCTCTCGCATTATAGCGTCGCGCACAAGTGCGTCGCTATATTCGACGACGTATGTTTGCACGGGGAAGCGTTCTTCCGGCGGGGTTTCAAGCACGGACATGTCGCGTATGCCTACCATCGACATATGCAGCGTGCGCGGTATGGGCGTTGCAGACAGCGTAAGCACGTCCACGGACGTTTTAAGCTGCTTTATGGCTTCCTTATGCTTAACGCCGAAGCGCTGCTCCTCGTCGACTATAAGCAGGCCCAAGTCCTTAAACGATACATCCTTGGCCAGCATACGGTGCGTACCGACGAGTATGTCGATTTCACCCGCGGCAAGGCGGCGCAGTGTGTCGCGCTGCTGTGCGGCTGTCTTGAACCGGCTCAGTGTATCCACGCGCACAGGATAGCCATTAAAGCGCTTCAGTATCGTCTGATAATGCTGCTGAACAAGTATGGTTGTAGGCGCAAGCAATGCGACCTGCTTCGAGTCCATTACAGCTTTGAACGCGGCGCGCAGTGCAACCTCAGTCTTGCCATAGCCAACGTCACCGCACAGCAACCTATCCATGACCTGCTGCTTTTCCATATCGGCCTTTATTTCCTCTATCGATTGCAGCTGGTCAGGCGTTTCTTCGTACGGGAACGCGTCCTCAAACTCGCGCTGCCACGGAGTGTCGGGCGAGAACGCAAAGCCGGCAGCCGCGCCGCGCCGCGCGTACAGCTTGACCAGCTCGTCCGCCATGTCCTTTATTGCTGCCTTTACGCGCGCCTTCTGACGCTGCCATTCGCCGCCGGACATGCGGTTAAGCTTGGGAGCCACGCCCTCTTTGCCTATGTACTTTTGGACTCTATCGAGTTGATCTGTGGGTACATAGAGCTTATCATTGCCCTGATAGTCTATGTGCAGATAATCGCGGTACACGCCGTCGGAGCACAGGCGTACCATGCCGCGATATATACCTATACCGTGGTTCTCATGTACGACGTAATCTCCGACTTTAAGGTCGGTAAACGCGCTTATCTTCTCACCGCTGCGGCGGCGGGCGGCCGGACGCTGTTTGCCGCTGCCGAACATGTCGGTTTCGGTAACGACGCAGAACTTTATATCGGGATATACAAAGCCGCGCTCCAGTGCAAGCGCCAGTATGACCGCTTCGCCTGCTTTAATGGGTTCAGTGTGTTCTATGACGAACGGCACTATCTCGTGCTCGTCCGCAAGCGTTTTCTCAAGGCGCTGGGCACGCGCATGTCCACCCGCCAGCAACGCAACGCGCCAGCCTTCCGCGCGCCACTTATCCAGATCGCGGCACAGCTCGTGCATGTTGGACGAGTAGGCGGTAGAATTCATCGCGTTTATGGTAACGACCGAATTCACTTCCATATCGGTATAGCGACGCAGGAACGGACTGAGCGCTATGACAGTCCCCTGATTTGCGCGTGCCAGCACCTGGCCGTAGGTATAAAGCAGGTCGGCCTGCTCCTTTAGCACCTGTGCGTGCTCAAGCGCCACCTTGTATTGCTCGTCAAATTCCAAGTGTATGTTTTCGCAGCGTTCGCTCAGGCGCTCTGGCTGATCCAGCACGACTATCGGGTCGTCCAGATAGTCGCACGGCGTTTCGGTATGATCGAAAAGCAGCGGTATCAGATTGTCTAGCGACGTCGTTATTGGTGCCGGAGGCCGTTCGCTTTGCATTTCAGCCGGTTTTGATACGCCGCGTATATCGTCCGATACGACGACTTCGTCCGGCATTTTGGGCTTGGGCGCGGCAAATACGTCGGGCATTTCGTCGTCGGCTTCATCGTCCTCCCACGGCGGAATATCGCTGGGCTGGGAGACGGCGACAGCGTGCATGGGCTGCAGCTTCTCGAAGCGGCGCGCAAGTTCGGTCAGCAGCTCATCGTCAGGCGCTATGGGCGCTTCGCTGGCCGGGAGCACGGTCGTTTCTTCTAGACGATCGCCCGAACGTTGCGTAAGCACGTCCAACTCGCGTATGGAGTCAACCTCATTATCGAAAAACTCTATGCGCACCGCAGGCATGTCGCCCGGCGAGTATATGTCGAGTATGCCGCCGCGCAACGCAATCTGGCCGCGGCCTTCGATCATATCCACGCGTTCGTATCCGGAACTTACCAGCTTTTTTACAAGGTCGGATACCTCGTGCGTATCGCCTACCTTGAACGACATTATACAGCTTTCAAACTTTTTGCGCGGCATGAGCCTGTGCAGCATAGCGTCGATCGGGACGATCAATGCGCGCAGTTTGCCGCTGGAGGCGCGATACAATGCGTCCAGACGGCGGCTGGACAATTCATGACTGGATGCAAGTGACGAAAAGCTCACCTCGCGCGCAGGCAGTATCGCCGCCTCGCGGTCTAATATGCGCGCCAGATCGCTCAAAAGCCGCTCGGCAACCAGTTGGTTGGATGTAACGATCAGCAGCGGGCGCGTAGTGTCGTTGCTGAGCGCGGACAGCACATGCGCGCGTTGAGAGTCGTCAAGCCCGACCAGCTCAACTGTGCGTCGCGCAGGATGCCCAGTTGCATCGATGCGCATCTGGTCAAGCAATTCGCGATATTCCTTCAATTCATGCAGCGGCTCCAGCAGCAGCTTATACATACGGCCCTCCTTTATTTGCACTATCAAAAATGAGCGCGTTCCAGCCGCACAGCGGAGCAATTTATGCACTGTGCGGCTTGCGGTATGTGATTGATTATATGCGGGTCAGGCTTCAGCGTTGCAATCGCGCATCGCGCCTTCAAAGTCGCCCTGCACGATCTTTTCAATAGCATTTGCCGCACGCACGTATGAATCAAACGCTACCTTGCGTTCCTCCGGCGTGCGATACTCGCCTAC
>USEE01000208.1 GCA_900553645.1 uncultured Eubacteriales bacterium | reverse complement strand
ATGGCGCAGCGACGCCCGAAATTGCGTACTCAGGAATTTTTGAGACACACTCTAGTCGCTCCCATCGCCCACAAAGAAATTTTACCTGTCTATTCTATATTCGTATTCACAGACGGTCAACGGCTATTTATCCGCGCAGGCATATAAAAATGAGCGGCGGAAAGCATCGTCCGCCGCTCATTTTGGGGATGTATATAGATTTACGCGTTAAGTCCCGCAACCTGTGCGCCTTCCCTTACGAATATCGGAATTATGTCGATGGGCGCTTCGGCGGTTACGGTCTGGCCGCCCGCGTAATGCTTGCCGGTCGCGTGCTCGACCCAGTTGTCGCCCTCGGGCAGATAGACCTCGCGCTTATCCGCGCCCGCCTCCAGCACCGGCGCGACCAGCACGTCGCGGCCGAACAGATACTCGTCCTCGACCGCCCACGCGCGCTTGTCGGCCTGATAGTGATAGAACAGCGGCCGCATTACCGGCGCGCCGTGCTCATGCGTCTCGCGCATAACTTTGCGGATGTACGGCAGCATGGCGTAGCGCAGTTTGAGGTACTTGACCAGTATCGGATATGCCTTTTCACCATAGCTCCATATCTCGTTGGGCGCGCCGCTGGACAGCTTTTCGCCGCATATCTCCTTGCGGTACACGGGCACGCGCGTGCCGTGCAGGCGCATTACCGGGCAGAACGCGCCCCACTGGAACCAGCGCACCAGCAGTTCGCGGAAGCCCTCATCGTCCGGGTTGCCGCCGTCGAAGCCGCCGATGTCGGTCGTCCACCACGGTATGCCCGCGATAGCCATGTTAAGACCCGCGCTGAGCTGGTACTTCATGCTGCGAAAGCTGGAATGAATGTCGCCCGACCACACCAGCGCGCCATAGCGCTGAGAGCCGGCCCACGCGGAGCGCACGAGGCTGAGCTGCTCCTGCTCGCCCTGCTGACTGAGACCTTCGCTGAATGCCTTGACGTACATCTGCGGATAGATGTTGCCCACCTTGAGCTGGGAGCCGATCGAATAGCGGTAATGCTCTATGCCGAACAGCAGGCACGGCTCGGCCGCGTCCAGCCAGAACGAGCGCACGCCCAGATCGTAATAGCCCGCCTTGGCCTTCTCCCACAGGTACTTGCCCGCGTCGGGGTTGGTCACATCGGTGTAGGCGGTATAGTTGGAATGGCGGAACATCACACGCGGGCCTTCCTCAACGCGCATCAGATAGCCCTTTTCCAGCATCTCGCGATAGTTGTCCGCGTCGTCCTGAATGTCGGGCCATATCGATACGCTCAGCTCCACGCCCATCTTGTGCAGCTCGTCGATCATGCCCTTGGGGTCGGGCCAGTAGCGCGTGTCGAACTTCCAATCGCCGCTCTTGGGCCAGTGGTAGTAGTCGGCCACGATTACCGACAAAGGCAGATCGCGGCGCTTGTATTCGCGCGCCACCTCCATCAGTTCGTCCTGCGTAAGGTAGCGCATCTTGGACTGCCAGAAGCCCATCGCATATTCGGGCATCATGGGCGGCAGGCCGGTCGCGCGCACATAGGTTTCGACTATCTGGGCAGGCGTATCGCCCGCAGTTATCCAATAGTCCATTATGTCGGTGAAATCGGCCTTCCATTCGGTCATGTTGGTGCCGAACGTCACGCGCCCCAGCGCCGGGTTGTGCCACAAAAGGCCATAGCCGCGGCTGGACAGCACGAACGGCACGCTGACCTGGGAGTTGCGCTGCGCCAGTTCCAGCATCGCGCCCTTCAGATTGAACATGGGCTGCTGATACTGACCCATGCCGTAAAGACGCTCGTCCAGCTCGGACTCGAATCGCACGGTCAGCTCGTAATCGCCGCCGCGTATGGGCTTAAACTCGCGCGCGGGTATGCGCATGTGGCTGGTGTAGTCGGGCTGAGCCATGTCGCGCATGAATTCGTCCAGCAGCAATTGGCCCTTTTCATTATAGAAGGTTATGCGGCCGCTCTTTGAAACATGGGCGCTGATATTGCCGTTGGTTATCGTGGCCGCGCCGTCCTCTATCGCGATGTGCGATCCGTATACCTGCGGCTCGGGGCACAGCGCCCAGTCGCGCGCGGGCATTTCGTCCTGCTGCGTGGCGCGCACGCGCAGGCTGTTTTCGCCCCACGGCTCCACCCAAAGCGTCTGTGCGTCGAATTTCCATTTTAGCCTGATTCCATCGTGAGTTATCATCTGAATTGCTCCTGATTATCGTTAAATTTGACAAAAGCTGCCGCAGGGAGGCAATCCCGCCTGCGGCAGCACCAATAGCGTTATTGATTAGCCATTCAATCGGTCATAGGCCGCCTGATATATCTCCAGATAACGGCTCAGACCCGCGTCGTTCAGCTGGGCTACATAGGCATCCCACTGATCGTCAATGCCGCCCTCGACTACCCAGCGCGCGGCGTACTCGCTGCGTATGCTGTCGATGTCGGTCTTGAGCAGCGCGATCTCCTCGTTCTTCGACTCGGTCAAGGTCACGTTGGGGAAGTTGCGGCTCTCGTCGGTGTAGGGCAGGTAGCGCGCGTCGTCGTCCAGCTTGCTGCGGCCGGTAGTGGAGTATACGTCGTTGAACACGAGCTTATCCTCCACAGCCTTGCTTACATAGCCGACGAAGTTATCGTTCATGCCCACGGTCCAGCACCAGCTGTTCAGGCTATAGCCTTCCGGCGGATCCAGCTGATATATGGTGCCGTCTTCGTTTACGCCCAGCGCGGAATCATACGCGCCGTAATACGCCTGAATACCGTACTCGTCGCTGTAGAGCTCGTCCAGCCAGCGCATGGTCGCGGCGGGATCGGGGTTGGCGATGGTTATCTCGAAGCAGTTGTAGTTGGAGGTACCGAGCTTGTTATAGGTGCTGTTGGCGGAGATCATGCGGTCGCCGTCGGGGCCGGTCACGGGCAGCAGCATGGTGTAATTATCGTTGCCGATGGTGTCCAAGCTCCAGCATACTTGTAGACCTACGATTTCGTTTTCGGTCAGACGGGTCTTGGCTTTGAAGCCCGCGAAGTCGTGAGTGAACGCTTCGCTGTCCAGCAGGTTTTCGCTGTACAGCGTGTTCATCCAGTTCAGGTACTTGCGGTAGCCTTCCTGTACGGGATTATACACCACATGGCCCTCACCGTCCAGCGCAAGATAGCTGTCGATGGAATCGTACACGCCAAAGGAGCCCAGGAACAAGCGGCTGCCGAAGTTTACGCTCTCAAGGTCGCTGATGGTAAAGGGAATTTCGTTGGCCTCGCCGTCGCCATTCAGATCGCCGCCGTCGCGGAAGGCGCGCAGCACGTCGGTCAGCTCGTCTATCGTGGTGGGGGTGGCCAGATTCAGCTTGTCCAGCCAGGCCTGATTGATGTACATCGCGCCGTAAGTGCTGGGGCGGGCGGGCATTACGTGGCCCACGGCGTAGGTATGGCCGTCGGCGTACACGTTAACGCGAGCCGCGTCGGGATATTCGGCGTACATGCTCTGTATGTTGGGACAGTTTTCATTTATCAGGTCTTCCAGAGCCACAAAGTATTCGGAGTTGGCCTGTATATCGGAAGCGCCCAGCGCATAGCGGCCAAAGAACGCGTCCGGCAGATCGCCCGATGCGAACATCAGGTTCTTCTTCTCCGCCCAGTCGTTGGAGGTGTAGCACGTCCATTCTACGTTAACGCCGGTCTTTTCCGATATTTGCTGATATATCGGAAGTTCCGCAGGGTTCTGGGTGTTGGGGTGCAGTACCGCCGTCATCTTGATAGTGGGCGTTCCCTCACCCTCGGCCAGCGAGAAGCTGCCGCAAGTGAAAAGCATCGCCATTGCCAGAATACAACTGAGTATCTTGCGGGTCATGTTTCTTTCCTCCCAATAATATATATTGTGCGCGCCCTTGCGCCGAGTATCAAATACATATCAGCCCTTTATAGAGCCTATCATTACGCCCTTGGTAAAGAACTTCTGTACAAACGGATATAGTATCATCATCGGCAGCGTGGAAACCACTATCACGCAGTACTTCATCTGCT
>USEE01000207.1 GCA_900553645.1 uncultured Eubacteriales bacterium | reverse complement strand
AAACTAACGACAGAAAGCGCTTATCAGCAAGCATCGGAAGAACGCTCAAAGAAGCGCCGCGAAAGAACACCAAAAAAGAACCCGCCATAGGACATAGCTTGTCAAAACCAAGCCATGTCCCCCAAAACCCCACTCTTAGGGAGGATTCATAAACCATGAAACAAATAGGCATAGGCGTGATCGGCTGGGGCTTCATGGGCCGCACGCATACCTTTTCGATAAAGACCATGCCCCTGCATTATAATCTCGATTTCGAGCCGCGCCTCATCGGCATATGCTCGCGCCGCCTCGAAAAGGCCGAGCAGGCCGCGCGCGAACAGGGCTTCAAATACGCTACCGACGATTACCATAAGCTCCTCGCCGATCCCGAAATCGACGTGGTGTCCATCTGCACCCCCAATAACCTCCACGAGCAGATGGCGCTGGACGCAATCGCCGCCGGCAAGAACGTCTATATCGATAAGCCGCTGTCCATCAATTACGAAAGCGCGCGCCGCATCGCGGACGCCGCCCGCGCCGCCGGGGTCAAGGCACAGCTTGCGCTCAATAACCGCTTCTTCCCGTCCACCATGCTGGCGCACGAGCTGGTTACATCGGGTAAGCTGGGGCGCGTCACGTCGTTCTCGGCCGAATACCTGCACTCCGGCTCGGTCGATCCCGACCGGCCTATCGGCTGGAAGCAGGACTACGACGCGTGCGGCGGCGGCGTGCTGCTCGATCTGGGCAGTCACGCGCTCGATCTGGTCATATGGATGTGCGGCAAGGTGGATTCGATCGACTGCATCACTCAGACGCTCTACTCCGAGCGTCCCACGGCGGGCGGCGGACGCACCTCCAATTTAGGCGAAGACCGCGCGCTGATGCTTTTGCAGCTTGAAAACGGCGCCGCGGGCACGGTTGATGCCTCAAAAATCGCCACCGGCACCGATGACGAGCTGAAGATCAACATATACCTGACCGGCGGCGCGGTGCGCTATTCCAGTCTGTGCGGCGACTATCTGGACGTGTACGATTCCAGCAGCGGCGCGGCGGGCTTCACGCACGTACACTGCGGCGGGCGCTATCCTGCGCCGGGCGGCACGTTTATCCCCGCCAAGAACGCCGTGGGCTGGATACGCGGCCATGTGCATTCGTATTATAAGTTCCTTGAGGCAGTCGCAAGCGGCGGCGAATGCGCGCCCTCGCTGGACGACGGCGCGTATCTGCAATTGGTCATGGATAAGGCATATGAGAGCAATCGGATAGGGGGCAGGGTCAAGGTATGAGCGCGCTGCTGGAACACATGGATGAAATTATGGTGGCGCTGCGCCCGCGCGAGGAGTTCCGCCCCGTGCCGCCCACGCGCGACCGCGAGGCATGGCAGACCGTGCGCCAGAAGACGCGCGAAATGTGCGTGCGACGTGCCGAAAAGTATCTGGGGCAAAGCTGGCCCGCGATAACCGCCGCCGACGTGATTCTCGCCAGTCGCATGGGCGACGCGCGCGCATACGAAGGCAAGTTCAATTACCGCCGCGAGGCGCTGGCGGCGCTGGCGCTGGGCGAGGCGGTCGAGGCCAAGGGGCGCTTCCTTACCGACATAGCCAACCTGTGCTTCATGATATGCGAGGAAAGCGCGTGGACCGCGCCCGCCAACCTGCGCCGTCCCGACGGCTCGCCCGCGTATCTGCCCGACATAGAGCGCCCGCTGCTGGACATGGCCGCGGCGCGCACGGGTGCGCTGATGGCGACGGTGCTGCACCTGCACCGCGACAAACTGCGCGAAATATCGCCCGCAATCGCGGTGCGCATCGAGCGCGAAATTACCCTGCGCGTAATCGACCCGTTCATCAATGTAAAGCAATTGGAATTCGCGCGCGCGCGCGGCGAGGACGACATGCTGCCAGAGGGCGTTAAGGAATGCCTGACGGCGCTATTGCTTATCGAGCGCGAAGACCGCTTCCGCTGGGGCGGGGTCAAGCGCGCGCTCAGGCTCATGGACGCGTATCTGGACGAACTGCCGCGCGACGGCGGCATACCCGGCGGGCTGGGCGCGTTCGAGCGCGGCGTGGGCTGCATAATGGAGGCGCTGGAGCTGATCTGCGAAGCGTCGGGCGGCAACGTGAGCTTCTTCACGGTGTCGGCACTGCGCAATGTGAGCGACTTTATCATAGGCAGTCATATTAGCCTGGACTACTTCAACTGCGCGGGCAACTGCCCGGCGCATTGGGACGTCGATCCCAACCTGATATACCGCTGCGGCGAGCTGCTGCGCTCGGACGAGCTGTGCTCGCTGGGCGCGTACCTGATGGGTCTGCGCGGCGGCGACTCGCGCCCGGTGTGGCCGCTGATGCGCGCCGCCCGCGCCGCGATCGGCGAAAACGAGATGCTTAGGCACGATTCGCGCCCGCCCATGCCGATGGATTACTACCTGCGCAGCGGGGCGCTTTTGACGGCGCGCACACGCGCGGGCGCGGCGGACGGCTTCTTCATCAGCATCGAGGGCGGCGCGAACCGCATGGGCGGCCACGCCGACGCGGGCAATGTGACGCTCTACTGGAACGGCGAACCCGTACTGCCCGACTTGGGCGAAATCGAGTACGCATCCCAGCTCGCGCCCGACGAGCGCGCGGCGCTGTGGGAAACCCAGTCGCAGTACCATAACCTGCCCGTGATAAACGGCTGCCCGCAGTCGATGGGCGACGGCTTTATGGCGGTCGAACCCGTGTGGGAGATCACGCCCGAGCGCACGCGCGCCACGCTGGACATAAGCCGCGCCTACCCGGACGAGGCGGGTGTTAGCTCGTGGCAGCGCACGATGTCGCTCACGCGCGGCGAAACGCCCTGCGCGCGCCTGTGGGAAATAGCCGAGTTCGCGCACGACAATAACGACGTGGAGTTCAACTTCATCACCACCGCGCGCCCCTACCTGCGCCCGGACGGCATGGAGCTGGGCAATATCCGCGTGACATGGGAGCTGAACGGCGGCCATCCCGAGGGCAGGCTTGGCATTAACCCCGACTGCGAGGTGGAAGACCTGCCGCCGCGCCATTCCAAACAGTACGATCTGGACGGCCTGTATGACAAGTGGCTGCTGGAAATCTGCGGCAAGCCCCTGTACCGCGTGGCGGTGATACTGCGCGGCGCACCTCAGCGGCTCAGCGTGTGCTTCTCTTTCACGCAAAAGCGCGGAGAGTAATTGCGTTTAGGCAGTAAATGAGGCTAAGACAGGCGCGCCGCGCGGCGAAGCAGAGCCTGCTCAGACAGGGCGCTTACCGCGATGAAACGACTTCTGCCTAAAAAATATCAAACGGAGGAAAGTAAAATGAACGGAAGCTGTGAATGGTTTATACCCGATTGCTATTGGCCGGAGATAACCACGCCCGGCCACTATGTGAGCCACGAGGCCATATGCGTGCTGAACACCTGCGCCGAGGACGCGGACATCGAATTGACGCTGTACTTCGAGGACGACGAGCCGATCGAGAGCTTCACGGCCAAGTGCCCCGCGCGCCGCACGCATCATATCCGGCTGGACAAGCTGACCGACGCGGCGGGCAGGCATATCCCGATGGGCAAGCCCTACGCCGTCGCGGTAAAGAGCAGTGTGCCGGTGCTGTGCCAGTATTCGCGGCTGGATACTACGCAGGTGAATATGTCACTTATGACGACCATTGCCGCGCGATAAATTAAAATGCGAAATCCCGCGCCAGCCATGAGTGTATCTCAAGCGGAACAATTCGCAAGTTCGAGTGGATTTTGCGTCAGTTCAAGGAAGAAAACTCCATTCGCAAAATCCCGAAACGAATATAGATTATAGCTTGCGTGAGCCACAAATCATGATAAAAGCAAGCGCCGCTGACTCTTAGAGCAATAACAAGCAAAAGAGCGCAAAAGCACCGTCCAATATAATAAACTCCCCTGAAAACGTCTTAGCCAAGTAACATTTGCGGCAGAACAGGCCGAAGGCCACCGGCTTTTCTTTGGTTCTTCCGCTCTTCCGAAAAGAAAGAACCCGTTCCCCCATCATCCCCCGCACCCGTTC
>USEE01000206.1 GCA_900553645.1 uncultured Eubacteriales bacterium | reverse complement strand
GCGGCAGTCAGAACGTGCTGCTTAACCGCTTCACTGCGTCCGCGATGGGCAAGCCCGTAATCGCCGGCCCGGGCGAGGCAACTGTAATCGGCAACCTGCTGATACAGGCGATGGCGTTGGGCGAGATCGGCTCCCAGAGCGAACTGCGTCAGGTGGTGCGCAATTCGTTCGATACCAAGGAGTACATGCCCGAAAGCGGCCTTGATTGGGATTTAGCCTACGAGAAGCTGCTGAAGCTGATTAAGGGCTGATCCGCTTAAAAGGGCTGATACATGATTGCAGAGGCAACCTCTGGCCTGATTTGGGTGAGGCAGGGGTTGCCTTTTTGATTTGAAAGAAGCTGCTTTTCTGAGCGAGCCTTCCAAATGTCCGGTACGCAATTGAGGAAAGCGAGGAGCTGTTTCCGCGCCGCAAAGCTCGACTTGACTTGAGCCTTCGGGATTCTGCCTTAAACTTACGAAAAAACCAATTGGGCGTGTGACATGCTGCATTTGAGATGCGTCCTGAGCCGGTCGATTTTTCATTACGGATTATTGTAAGGGCAATTTCCGGGTATGCTAGATGAATTAACCCGCCGTGATGTATAATAAGACGCTGACGGGCGGCGAAGGGATAAATATCGGTTTGCCGCGGTCGGATTTTGACTAAATCCCACCTTTGGGAGGGCTGTAAATGATATTCGGCAATCAGCCGATGAGCGAATTTAAGGCAAGGCAGTTGGGCGCGCTGGAGCTTGCGTATATCGGCGACAGCGTGTACGAATGCTGTGTGCGCGGGCAATTGCTGCTCTCGGGCGGCGGCAGGATGAAGGCGCTGCACCGCGCCGCGGTCAGCCGCGTGCGCGCGTCGTACCAGGCGGAGGCGCTAACTCGCATCACGCCCCTGCTTACCGACGAGGAGGCGGGCGTATGCCGCCGCGCGCGCAACGCGCAGTCCGGCTCAATGCCCAAGCACGCCGATCCCGCCGACTATCACGCGGCGACGGCGTTTGAGGCGCTTATCGGCTATCTGTATATATCGGGTCAGGACGAGCGGCTGAAAACGCTGGTCGAGGTCGCGCTTAACCCGGAACCCACGCAAGGCAAGGAGGATACGCAGAATGCGGGTAAGACCTAATGTAGTGCTTATCGAATATACGCCTAATCCGGGCAACGTTGTCGCGGCGGCGGGGCGGCTGTGCTACTCCAACGCGGACATCGACGCACTGCGCACGCGCGTATCCGAAAAGGATCAGACCAAGTATCTGACGATGCTTAGGAAGCTTGGCCACCTGAGCACGTTCGAGCACGTCTCGTTTACTTTCGGTATAGAGGGAGTCAGCCGCGCGCTGCTGGCGCAGATCACGCGCCACCGCATAGCCAGCTTTTCCGTCCAGTCCCAGCGCTATGTCGGCCAGAGCGGTGAGGATGGCATTGACTACATACTGCCGCCCGAAATCGAAAAGCTGGGCGACGAATACGCAAAGCGCTTCGCCGATCAGATGGACATGATGGACAAATGGTACAGGGAATGGCTGGAGCTGCTGGGCGAGGGCGGCAAGGAGGACGCGCGCTTCGTCCTGCCCAACGCCGCGGCCACGCGCATGGTAGTCACGATGAACGCGCGCGAGCTTAACCACTTTTTCGCACTGCGCTGCTGTAACCGCGCCCAGTGGGAAATACGCGACGTCGCGTGGCAGATGCTTAAACTCGCGCACGAGGTCGCGCCCGCGCTGTTCGACGAATGCGGTCCGGAATGCCTGCGCGGCCGCTGTCCCGAGGGCAAAATGTGCTGCGGCCGCATGGACGAGGTGCGCGCGCGCTACGACCGCGAAATCGCGGGAAAGCCTGAGGCATAAGCGCGTATTTTAATGCAGTACTAGAGCGAGTCTCAAAAATTCCTGAGTACGCAATTTCGGCGGCGCTTTGCCGTTTGCGCGAACTTGGCGCTGCCCAGCTTTCAGGCTGTTAATTGAACTGAAGCAAAAGATACCTTAACTTGCGGATTGTCACGCTTGAGACGCGCTCTAACAGGTTACAATAAGCCTTAACCGGATTTTGAGATACAAGGCAGGGAGATGTTGATTTATGGCATATGATAAGAATCGCGGGCGCGCGGCAGGCACGCCCAGCTTTTACAAGACAGTGGGGCAGAAGCACACCCACGGCGAAAACACCGGCGAATGGACGCGCGAGCAGCGCGCCCGCCACGAGGAGGGCGACTTTAAGCCCCGTGCGCCCAAAGGCGGCGAACGCTTCGACGCGCCCAAGGACTTTAAGCGCGACGATCGCCGCCCCGCGCGTCCCGACAACCGCGGCAACTATGAGCACGGCGGCACACCGGCGCGCGGCACCCGCAACCGTTCTGTAAGCCCGGATCGCCCGATATATCAGGACGCGTTTGAGGGCGCGCCTGAATTCGAGCGCCGTCCCGCACCCGCGCGCGCACAGCGTTTCGACGAGCGCCGCCCCGCGCCCGCACGCACACAGAGCTTTGACGAGCATCGCCCCGCGCCGCTGCGCGAGCCGCACTTTGAAGAACGCCGCCCGGCTCCGATGCGCGAGCCGCACTTTGAAGAACGCCGCCCGGCTCCGATGCGCGAGCCGCGCTTTGACGAGCGCCGTCCCGCGCCCGTGCCGCCGATGCCTGCGCCGCAGGATCCCGAGCTGATCGAAAACATCATCGTGGGCCGCAATCCCATCCGCGAAGCCGTCAAGAACGGCCGCGAACTGGAGCGCATACTGGTGCAGCGCGGCGAGCTTTCGGGCAGCGCGCGCGAAATCGTTGCCAAGGCGCGCGAACGTCATATCGTGGTTCAGGAAGTGGACAAGGCGCGTCTGGACGCGATCTATCCCAACCATCAGGGCATGATCGCCTATGCCTCCGCCGCGAGCTACTCCACCGTGGACGACATGTTCGCCGATGCTGAGGCGAAGGGCGAAAAGCCGTTCCTGATCGTGCTGGATGGTATAACCGATCCGCACAACCTGGGCGCGATAATCCGTACCGCCGAGTGCGTGGGCGCGCACGGCGTGATTATCCAGCAGCGCCGCAGCGTGGGTCTGACCCCTGCGGCCGTCAAGGCGGCGGCGGGTGCGGCTGAATACATGAAGGTCGCAAAGGTGGTAAACATCACCCGCACGCTGGCCGAGCTGAAGGAGCGCGGCGTATGGGTGATCGGCGCGGACATGGACGGCCAGAAGCTGAGCGAAACCGACCTGACCGGCGCGACGGCGCTGGTGATTGGCGCGGAGGGCGAGGGCATATCGCGCCTGGTCAAGGACGAGTGCGATCTTACCGTGGCGCTGCCCATGCGCGGCCACATAGATTCGCTCAACGCGTCGGTGGCGGCGGGCGTGCTGATGTACGCCGTGCGTACCGCGCGTGGGGACTAAAATGAAAAGCATTCTGCTCGTCGACGGGTATAACGTCCTGGGCGCATGGCCGCAGCTTACGCGCGGCCGCACGCTCAACGAGGCCCGCGACGAGCTGATACACCGTCTGAGCGATTACGCGGGCTTTACCGGCCAGCGCGTGATACTGGTGTTCGACGCATGGCAGTCGGACGCGACGTTCAGCTCGGTCGAACACAGCGCGGCGCTTGAGATTGTCTACACTGCCTCGGGCGAAACCGCCGATCACTACATCGAACGCGCCAGCGCCGAACTGGCCGAAAAGGTGGCTCAGGAGCGCGTGAAGCTCCGCGTGGCCTCGTCCGACGGCGTGGAACAGACCGTCGTGCTGGGGCGCGGCGCGCTGCGCATATCGTCGCGCGAGCTGATTATCGAAATGCGTCAGGCCAAGACCGACGAAAAGCGGCTGATCGACGCGCGCCCGATAAAGCAGCATCCGCTGATGGGCCGCCTGCCCAGCGACGTTCAGGAAAAGCTGGAGCAGATGCGCCGGGGTAAAATCTGATTTGTTAAGGCATAATGCAAAGACGGCCTTGACAGGCGGGACTATTATAAAAGATGTAGGGCATTTTAAGCCGGATAATTTGAAACGACAATACGGACGGAAGGGAGGGCGGCGCTAATGAGCGA
>USEE01000205.1 GCA_900553645.1 uncultured Eubacteriales bacterium | reverse complement strand
CACCAGTCGGCTTTCAGCGAGCGGTCGGTGCCGCAGCCGCTGTGCCACTGATACTGTATGTCGATTATGGGGCGGCTAAATTCCAACTCCATTTCGGGGGTCTTGCACGCCATTGCGTCGTCTGCCGACCACTCGGCGGTGAAGGTGTGCTTTACGCGTGCGCCCTCGCGTTCGGCGGTGTGCTGAACCCGTGCGGGCATATTGATCGCGGTAAGTATGTCATCGAATTTCTGCTCAAACATACAACATGCTCTCCCTTCAAAATGCGCGCTTATTTGCGCGTCGAACGTGTCTAATTCGCCATCGGAATGCATTTTCCCTTCTGAATAAGCGAGTATTTAATTGGAAAAGCGAGTTTTTGCGAGAAATTAAAAAATGCCGGGGCAGGTTTGTATAACATTTCAGGCATGACAAAGCGGCTCCGGTTTTACACGGAGCCGCCAATTTATCGGTTAAACCAGCTTATCTATATCACCCGCCTGAATTGCCGCAATATTGCGCTTTATGCGTTCGTGCGGCCAGTCCCACCAGCGCAGTTTCATCAGTGTGTCGATCGTATCGTCCGAAAACCGTTTGCGTATCAGGCGCGCGGGCACGCCGCCCACTATCGCATACGGCTCTACGTCGCGCGTGACGACCGCTCTCGCGCCTATTATCGCGCCGTCGCCTATCTTCACGCCCGACAGTATCACGGCTTCATAGCCTATCCATACGTCGCTGCCTATCACTATGTCGCCGCGCCTGTCCCATGCGTCCGCTATATTTGCCCTGTCCAGCTCCCACTCCTCAAAGAATATCGGGAATGCATATGTAGACAGCGAAGCAAGCGAATGGTGGGCGCTGCCCATTATGAACTTTGCGCCGCACGCTATCGAGCAGAACTTGCCGATGGTCAGTCTGTCCCTGTTTATCGGATAATGGTACAGCACGTTATTGTGCTCGAAGTCCCGCGGGTCATTTACGAAGTCGTTGTATATTGTATACTCGCCCACTTCGATATTGGGACGGGTTATCACCGAGCTTAGGTATACGATCTGCCTGTCATTACTGCGCGGATATATCTTTTTGCCCGGAATCGCCATTTGTTTGCCCTCTCATTCATACTTATATTGTTTCAAGCGATTCCGGCCGCTACAATGCAGCGCTTCACCCCATCACCCCTTTTCCTTATTATATTCAGCCCCGACCCCTGCGGTCGCACAGCCTTACTATCATCATAACCGCGCCGTACAAAACGCCCGCCACGGCCCAGATTATCCAACTGGTCTTTTGCGTAAGGCTGGTAACGGGAGTAAAGGTACATAGGAGGTATATCGCCGTCGCCGCCAGCCAGTAAATCACGCTCACTGCGCCGCGCACGCCGCTTTTGGCCTTCTCGCGGCGGGTGTAATCGCCCTCCTCCAGCAGTTGATCCAGTGCCGACTGATACGTGCCGCCGTACACGAACGCCATCGTGCCCACACCCACTATCAGCAGCAGCGCGCATATCGCGCTTACATAGGCAATATCGCTCTCGCCCATGCCCATCACCGCGAACATGGGTGCCGCCGACAGTATGCACAGCGCCGTGCCGATGCTTATCAGCCGGTAGTACTGCGGGCGGTATTGTTCGCGGCGCTCCTTAACCATGCCGCTTACGCCGTACTCGGTTTCAAACGGCTCTTTAGCCAGAAATTCAAAGTCCTTTGCCTGCGCCGCGCACGACAAAAACAGCGTCACGCCCGCCGCGACCAGCGCCAGCAGCACGCACAGTCCTACGCCCGCCGCCATGTTTTCGGTTATGCCCGACGCATTTTGCTGGCTGAACGCCGCCAGAAGCAGCAGCGCAATCGGCGATATTACGCACAGGAAGGTAGCCAGCGCCAGCTTGGGCGCGGCGGCGCGGCGCAATTCTATATAGCGCGTCGCATCCTCCATGCTCACGCGGCGCAGTGTGCTTTCGCTCGCGTCCGCGCCCACATCCGGCGCGGCTTCCTCGATTTCATCCTTCAGCAGGTAATCGGTGGTCACGCCGAATAGCCGGCTCATCTGAACCACCTTATCCATATCGGGCATGGACTGCGCGCCCTCCCACTTGGATACCGACTGGCGCGTCACGTTCAGTTGAGCCGCCAGCTCTTCCTGCGACCAGCCCGCCTTTTTGCGCATTGAAACAATCTTGTCTGCCAGAATCATATCTAATCCTCCCTTACATCATGTGGCCGTCCGCGGCCTTGGCATGGTCAGATAATATGATATTTCGCCGTTGCATACCAGCAAGCGCGCTGTCAAATGCGTCAACCGCCGGTTGCAGCTGCCGCGCGCGGCGGTTGCGGCGGCGGTTTAAGGGATAAATCGCACCTGTTCAGGCAGAATGCGCGGTAATACTCCAAAGCAAGTTTAAGCACCTTTCGTTGTGCATTGCATGTTTTGTATTGTGATTATTATATGGCTTATCATTAATCATGTCAAGCTTCACTATAATGCCGCTCCAACCGCGCCGCGTTTGATATGGGTTTGAGTTTTGTTCACAGTTTGTTTTAAGTATCGTTGCATTGCGTTTACTTACGGCGCGCTGAATTTTAGGATAATTTCAGGTTCGCCGCTTACAATTGGCTTATTCAAACGCGGCGCGCATTTAAGCCGCACACGACGGAGGTGAACACCATGACATACCGCAGCGAGATCAAGCACATGATCGATGCGGGCGACAAGGCCGCCATATGCGCCAACCTGCGCGCAGTGGCTCATCTGGATCCGCACGCGGGCGAGCGCGGCTATTATCAGGTACGCAGTCTGTACTTCGACAACATCGCCGATAAGGCACTGCGCGAAAAGATAGACGGCGTAAGCGAGCGCGAAAAGTTCCGCATAAGGTATTACGACGGCAACACGTCGGTAATCCACCTTGAAAAAAAGGTCAAGCGCAGCGGACTGGGCTACAAGGTATCCACGTCCATTTCTGCCGAGGAGGCTCAGCGCATAGTGGACGGCGACACGACGTGGATGCCTGCCAGTGCGCGCGGACTGGTGATCGAACTGTACGCCAAGATGAAGTCACAGGGTCTCAGGCCGCGCACAATCGTGGATTACACACGCATACCGTTTATATACGGCCCGGGCAATGTGCGCGTGACTATCGATGAAAACATACGCACAGGGCTGCATTGCACCGATTTCCTCAATCCGAACTGCGTGACAATACCCGCAGGCAGGCCGGTAATGCTGCTTGAGGTCAAATGGGACGAATACCTGCCCTCGGTAATCCGGCGCGCGGTACAGGTCAAAAACCGGGGCGCGGGCGCGTTTTCCAAATACGAAACCTGCCGCATATACGGCTAAAACACATAATAATGCTTAGGAGGATATAGGCCATGACTTCTTTTTCCGACATATTCAAGTCCAGCTTTCTTGAAAACATAACCAGCGTTTCCATGGTGGATATGGTAATCACCATGGCATTGGCGTTCGGTCTGGGACTGTTCATATTCTGGGTATACAAAAAGACCTACTCGGGCGTTATGTATTCCTCCAGCTTCGGCTCGACGCTGATTGCGCTGACCATGATAACGTCCATGACGATACTTGCGGTTACTTCCAACGTAGTGCTGTCGCTGGGCATGGTGGGCGCGCTGTCGATAGTGCGCTTCCGCACGGCAATAAAAGAGCCGATGGACATCGCGTTCCTGTTCTGGTCGATCGCAGCGGGCATAGTGCTGTCGGCGGGCATGATACCGCTGGCGGTGTTCGGAAGCGTGATAATCGGCGTGGTTATGATGCTGTTTGTAAACCGCAAGGCGGCGCACAATCCCTACATCGCGGTAATAAGCTGTGTAAACCACGAGGCCGAGCAGCGCGCAGTCAAGTTCCTGTCCGGCAATGTGGAAAATGCCGTCATAAAGAGCAAGACCGCGCAGAGCGGCAATATCGAGCTTAACTATGAAGTGCGGCTTAAAGGCTCCGACACCGACTTCATATCCACGCTGTCCGAGATGGATGGCGTAAACAGCGCCGTACTTGTCAGCTAGAACGGCGACTATCTGGGG
>USEE01000204.1 GCA_900553645.1 uncultured Eubacteriales bacterium | reverse complement strand
GTACTGCGGTACGACTTCACCAACAGCCGCACAAAGGCCGAATCGTTCGTATACGCGTTTGCCGTGACCGTGTATCAGGGCGGCATCGAATGCGACCCGGCGTATTCGTGGGACTTCGCGGTTGCGCCCGACGACGCGTACACGTCGCTGCTGAGCGTAAAGGACGGCGCGACGATGCAGGTTGCCAAGTACTTCCGGCTGCACAACGACACATCGCCCGTGGACGTGGAACTTACGCGCATGTTCGCGTTCGGCAGTCAGCCGCTTACGATGACGCTCACTTTGCCCGACGTTACGGTGTCGTCCACATCGATTGCGCAGGGCGATTCTCAGGAGATCGTGATCGACTTTGCCACAGAAGAGGCTCAGGCGATAACCGCCGCCGCGCTGCTGGAAGGCAAAACGCCCTCGCAATGGCTGCACGACATCGCGATGGAGTCGATCGGCGCGAATAAGACCGACGAATAATTGATAGCTTAATAATGCACGCTGCGCCGCCGTCCGGTTTGGACAGCGGCGCAGTGATTTGTACGTATGTTTGATTCCGTTACCAATTTACTTCTAGGCAATCCCAAAACGTGGTCTGTCCGGCATTCAATGTAGTTTAAGGCTGAATTCGTTCGCTTCCCACCTTACCCGCATTTCGCGCAAAATCGCCACTGCCATGTATGCCATGCAGATCAGGCCGAGCACGGGATATGCCCTGTCAACCAGCATCTCAAACCCGGCACATCCGATGAGCAACGACAGGCTCAGCGCTATAAGCCGCACATCGCCGCTGCGAAGATTCCGCTCGCGCCCCTGCATTTCCAGCGTAAGCAGCGCCCCGGCCAGCGTGGACATCACCGCCAGCCACATCACGCATATCGTCATGTAGTAGCCGGACTTACCCAGCTGCGACGCGATAATCACGCTGGGCAGTGCCGCCGCACTCGCCGAGCCGTGCAGGCGAACACACGCCAGCGCCACAAGCAGCATGGCGAGCATAAATGCGCCCGTATATGCGCCCAGCGCGTTTGCGCGCCTGTGCACATCCGACTTTATGCGCAGTCCGGAGGCGAATATCGCGCCGCACGCCGTTGCTATATTGAAGCCCGCGTACGCCGCCGCCGACAGCACTGCGCCCGGCCGCCACGTATATTCAGGCAGTTCAGGCGACACGCACAGCAGCAGCACATAATAACCGATGAGCGCCGCAACGGTGAACGCGCCGACTGCGCCCATAAGCTTTACTCCGCGCGCCGCACACAGCGCGGCCAGCGCCGCCGTACACACCATGCCTATCTGACGCGCGCCGTGAATGTTAATCGCCAGCGCGCACAGCTCGCCGCCCGCTGCGGTCATTGCCGCCGATACAGCGATGGACATAAGCCACATCAGCGCCCCACTGCCCCATGCGCGCCCTGCACACAGCCGCATCAGCCCCGGAAACGACGCGGTGCCGGTGCGTGCCGCGATGAGTGCAGTCTCACGCGCCATCCAGCCGATCAGTCCCGCCGCCAGCGTCGCGCCGACATAGCCTGCCACGCCGAAGCGCGTGAAGAACGCGACTATCTCCCGGCCAGAGGCAAAGCCCGCGCCCGCTATCGCCGCGGCTATTGCCGCCGCGCCTGCAAATTCCGACCTGCGCATTATCATCACCGCTGCAATGATATGCGCCTGTTAAGGCGGGTATGATTGATTTCAGGCAGAATCATATGCGCTCCTCCAACGACATATTGGCGATTTGCGCAGCGCAACGCCGTATGCCTGAACAGCTTTACTGCCCTAACCAAAACTAAAAGGCGCTTCCACAGCGCGTACATGCGCTGGAAACGCCTTCTGCCTTAGCCTTTACATTAATCAGTCGCCGTCACGGCCGCCCTCGCCCAGCGGAGGAGTATCGCCGCGGTACTCGGTTATGATTACCTTCGTGCCGTCCGGGATGTTTTCGTAGAACCACTTGGCCCAGTCCAGCGGCACGCGCACACAGCCGTGCGACGCCTTGCGGCCCAGCATCGCTATCGACTTAGAATAGTCGCCGTCTATATGCGATACGGAATGGATGTACACGCGCCCGTTAAGGCGTATGCCGTAATAGGCTATATCCGGATCCGCGTCGGAGTAAATCGTGCGCTTGGTGCCGTATTTGATGAATTCGCCCGCCGGGGTCTCGGTCGTAGTCTTGCCCGAGGAGCAGTACATGTCTGCCTTCAGTTCGCCGTACTCGAACAGGAACAGGCGCTGCTGGCGCTTGTCGATTACTATCGAATAGCGGTCGTCCGGGGTTACTTCCTTGAGCAGCTTGGTGGGTACATAGCCCTCGGTCGCACGCCCGCCCGGATAGCGGTGCGCCTTTATATACGCGTAGTCGCCCTCGATGGAGACTACCTCAACGCCCACCTGACCGCCGTAAATTTTGTCATTGCCCTTGCTGCCGCCCGGGGACTTCATGGGGTAATACACCTCGTCCATGCCTATATTAAGCACATAGAAGGGCGTATACAGCTTGTCCAGCACTTCCTCGTCAAGGCCGGTCTGAACCGAGAGCGCACTGTAGCTGTATTTGGGCGTAGCTTCGTCCAGCCTTTCGGGCGTGCCGAAACTGTCCGCGTCCGCGAGTGCGGATACGCTCTGCGCGACGGGCAGATTACTCGTCGGCGCGGCGGTGGGGTCAGGTGCAGCGGTGGGCGCTTCTGACTGAACTACCGGCTGAACGTCGCCGACTGCCTGAGACTGTAAATCGGCGGTTTCCGGCGTGCTTGTCGGCGCGGCGTCAGTCGCGGCGGGTTCGGCCGTCGCGGTCGGCTGTGCGGCTTCCGGCTCTGCTGTGGCGGCGGGCGCATCGTTATCTGAATAACTTATCGGCATCAGGAACGAATACACATCCCCTGCCGCGTCCATATACACGCCCAGCTTGTCCTCGCCGGGCACCATGGCGATGGACACGCCCAGCACTATGGCGCAGGATATAATTATTCCTATCAATATTGCAAGCGCATGAGATCTTTTCATCTGATCCTCCATACATAAACATGTGTGCGCGGGTTCATAAATTAAATCACGTATTTGTCATTGTATCATATACCAATATCATATGCAAGCATTGGCATAGTAATGTACCGAATGTAAAAATTGTTTAACCGGGCGCAGTTTGCCTACTTATCAAATAAAGATAACATGCGCGCTCTTAACTAAGCACTCGTCCTGCTGGCAAAATTCATCGACTTATAGTATAATTAAATTATACGCCCATTCCACGGCGCGGACAGTTCTGCGCGCCGCTCATTCGGAGGCATTTTATACAATGGACAAGGATTTTGTGTTGGAATACGCGCTGGACATCGGCGAGCAGATGGTAATATGCGGCGCGGAGATTAGCCGCGTCGAGGATACGATAGAGCGCATCTGCCGCGCATACGGCGCGGAACGCATCGACGTGTTTTCGATCACATCCTGTATAATAGCGACGCTCAAGATGGAAGGCGAGCCGCCGGTCACACAGACGCGTCGCATACGCTCCAGCAACACCGACTTTACCAAGCTGGACAAGCTGAACGCGCTCAGCCGCCGCATATGCGAAAACAAGCCCGATCAGGCCGAACTGCGGCGCGAATTCAAGCGAATAGAGCTATCTGAACCGCTGGGCAAGCTGGGCCAGTACGCCAGTTTTGCGCTGGTATCCGCGTCGTCGTCGGTATTCTTCGGCGGGTCGTGGGGCGACGCATTTGTGGCGTGCATAGTCGGACTTATACTGCGCTGGCTTACTACCGTGTGCAAGCGATTCCACATAAACGGCATACTTTCGGACTTTCTGTGTGCGTTTGGCGGCGGCCTGGTTGCCATGCTTGCGCTACGTCTGGGACTGGGCAACAGCTTTGACAAAATCGCAATCGGCGACATAATGCCGCTGATTCCCGGAATACTGCTTACCAATTCACTGCGCGATATGATAAGCGGCGACACTGTGTCGGGGCTTTTGCGCCTGTGCAACGCGCTGCTGGGATCTGTTGCGATTGCGATGGGATTTGCGCTGGCGGGAGGTATGCTGGGATGATAGCCGTT
>USEE01000203.1 GCA_900553645.1 uncultured Eubacteriales bacterium | reverse complement strand
ATCCTGCTGTGCATCCAGACCGGCAAGACCATTCAGGATGCCGACCGCATGGAGTTCCAGACCGACGAATTTTACGTCAAGACTACAGATGAAATGTATGACCTGTTCTCCATGGTGCCGGAAGCCTGCGAAAACACGGCGAAAATTGCAGAACAGTGCAACTTTGACTTTGAGTTTGGCCACACCAAGATTCCTTATTATAAAGCCCCGGACGGTATGGATAATCAGGCATTGGGCGTGGCGATGGCCGACGCTTACATGGAGGACTGCCTCAACACCGATCCCAACCAGTACCTCAGCATGAGCGTGATCTACCTGCCCGCGATGGAAGGCGTGGTCAACGCGATGGAGAGCTATTCCGCGTATCTGGCGCAGGCGCTCGACGCGGGCGAGCTTTCCACGTTCAGCCGCGCGCGCAGCCGCATGTATTCCTTCGGCGAATACTATGACGCGTCGTCCGACATGGTGGACATGATGGCGCTGATCGACTCCACGCGCCAGTTCGCGCCGCAGACCGCGGACGTGCTGGAAAGCGCGTATAAGAAGGCCGTGCGCTACAACGTGGGCACCGACATGTTCGATTACCTGACCGGCCTGAGCATACTTTTCCCGGCCGAGGGCATCGACGACGAATATTACGACTGCCAGGAAACGTATCCTAATTATACCACACTGGTTCAGGGCTATACCACACTCCGGCTGGGCGGCAATTACGTGTTCAACATGGACGCGCCGCAGCAGCTCACCGTATCCACCGCCAACGACGTATTCACCGGCGACATGACCAGCACCGTGTTCCTGCCCTCCGGCTCGTTCGTGGCCGTGGAGGACGATATGGAGGAGCCGGACGACGTGACCGCCGGCTTGCCCGACGTCGAATCCTCGCTGGACGCCTCCTATGTAGGCACGATCGTGCCCGCCGCGTCCGATACCGTGCTCAGCGGCGATTGGGGGCAGAGCGCCGATTCCGACGCGGTATACGCCTGCTCAATGACGCTGGATCAGGACGCGCTCACCAACCTAAGCATGGTCGAGGGTCTTTTGTATCTTGACCTCAGCGACGACGAGGACACCTACTTTGTCGAGCTGGGCTCCATGCAGAACGCCGGTATCAACTGGCAGACAGGCGAAATCGTGAGCCAGTTTGACGGCACATGGCCTATGCTGGACGAGCAGCTCGTCGTGCTGTACGACCAGCTGGTCAACGGCGGCATACGCCGCAGCATAATCCCGGTGCGCCGCAACGGCGAGGAGGGCTACCTGCTGGTATCGCGCAACGAGGCTCAGGGCGAATGGGTGGTCGTGGGCTTCAGCATAGGCTATGACGAAAACGGCCTGCCCGCGCGCGGCAGCCAGCGCCTTGAGCCGGGCGACGAGATCATACCTACCTATCCCATGCTGTATCTGGATACGGACGGCGAGATGCAGGACGCGAGCTTCGACGGCGACCCCATAATCGTGGACGAGGATGGCAATATTCCGTTTGAGTTCATATCGCTGGACGGCGGCGACGCGGATTACCTGTACTGCTTCCAGCTGACCGACATATTCGGCGAGACGCAGCTTTCCGACTTCATAACGTTCCACATGTAACGCACTATAAAACAGGAGGAAATCTTGATGTTCAAAACTAAAAAGGTATTTGCGCTTATAACGGCGCTGACCATGGCATCCGCGCTGGGCGCGGGCGCGGCGGCGGACGCGGCGGTTATCGCGCCCGAGGACGCGAATGTTATATCGGCGGCCGACGCGGGCATGGCGTTTGCGGCACAGTACAATCTGGGCGACAGCGTAGAGGACTTCGATATAACGCTGAGCGACGGAACCGAGACATCGCTTTACAAGCTGCTTGCGGAGAAAAAGGCGGTAATGCTCAACTTCTGGGCGAGCTGGTGCGGCCCGTGCATGAGCGAGTTCCCGCACATGAACGAGGCCGCCGCAGCCGCGCCCAACATGGCCGTGGTCGCGCTTAGCATAGAGGAGAGCGACACCGACGAATCGATCGCGGCCATAAAGGCCGACAGCCAGCTGGACGCGATAATGATGGGCCGCGACGCGGCCGACATGTACTCGCGCTTCGACCGTGAGGGCGCTATACCGCTCAGCGTGATAATAGACAAAAACGGCGTGCTGTGCTATATGGAGCTGGGCGCGCAGCCCAGCGCGGAGGCTTTCAGCGGCCTGTTCAGCGTGTTCACGGCGGCTGACTACGACGCGCCCGTGCTGATAGGCGGCGAGAACGTGGATACATCGCGCGAAGTGGATGTAGAGCGCCCTGCGGCGGCCGACGCGGAAAAGGCGCTGGGCATCGCCGACGAGCGCATAAGCGTGACCCAGGACGCGGCCGACGATACGTGGCCCTTCGTGGTGGGCGAGGACGGGCTGGCCGCGTCTAACGGCGACGTCACCGGCAGCATCGCGCACATAGGGCTGACTGTGAACGTACAGGCGGGCGAGGCGCTAAAGTACGAGTACCGCGTTGCGTCCGAGGCGAGCGATCTGGACGTGCTGACCGTGTACGCGGACGGCGCGGCCCGGCGCGCGTATGTGGACGCGGCCCAGTGGCGTACCGACTACGTGGTGTTTGACGAGGCGGGCGAGCACAGCGTGGACTTCGTAATGGCGCGCGGATACGACGTGCAGTCCGAGGCGGGCATACGCGGCGTAAGCATAATAAGCGCCGAGGAGGCCGCCGCGTTGGAGGCCGAAAAGCCCGAGCGCCCCGCTGCGCTGGAGGACGCGCAGGGCATGGCGGTGGAGCTCGCGGCGGCGGATCAGGGCCGCATGGCGGAGTACGTGCTAAAGCAGGCGGACGGCACCGAGTACGCAGAGGAAGCCATAATAGCGGGCGCGGATAAGATAACGCTGCGCATACGCATAGGCGCGGACATAAACCCCAATCTGGCCGTGCTGATGATAAACGGCGGCAAGCCGCAAAACGTAGTGCTGGCCGACTTGCCCACGGACGGCGAGGGCTATCTGTACGAATGCAACGTCACGGAAGCCATGGACGAGCTGGGCGCGGTGTATGTGAACGTGTGCGATGACGCGACTAACGCCATCAATTACGTGAGCGCGCAGGTGTACAAGGACGCCGACGCGCTGGACGCGCTGGTAAAGGGCATGATGGAGACCATAAAGTCGCAGGGCGGCGAGGATGAAATAAGCTGGCGCTACGCCGACGACGCCGAATAATCGGATACATGCGCGGGAAACGCATATAGCAAACGAATAAAATGGAGATGGACTAACATGATACGCAAGCTGCTTTCGATTCTGTGCGCGCTGTGCATACTGTGCGCCTGCCCGCTCGCGCTGGCCGAGTCCGATCAGGAGTACGGCGCGGCGCTCAACCCGTATACCGTTGAAAGTATGGGCATTACAATAGACCTGCCCGAGGGCGTGAGCGTGACGGCCGAGGACGAGACCGACGATTACGTGAACGTGTCGCTGACCATGGACGGCCGCACCGACGTGTCGCTGGCCATAAACTTCACGTATGTGGAGGCCTACGCGGACTACGCGACCATTTCCGAGCTGCCGGAGGAACTGCTCCAGCAGATGACCGATTACTATAACTCGATCTACACCGGCGGCCAGCCGGGTCTGCTGCAGATCGACGACGACGAGGAAATGGCGATGCTCGCGCCGTTCATAGCGGGCGGCCAGTCCGAGGACGGCAATACCTACGCCGTGTTCGTGAACCAGTTTAACGGCATGCAGCTGACCGTATCGGGCGGCATAGCGGGCGAGGAGTTCGACGCGGACGCGTATAACGCCGTGTACAGCGTGTACTGGCAGACGCTGTTCGGAATGATCGACGCGATGAACGCGGAATAATTTAGCTGGTTAAGGCATAAAGACAGGCGCGCTCCAGTGCGGGGCGCGCCGTTTTAAAGATGCGCGGCATTTCTTGGTTTTGGTGGGGGCGAAAGCTGAGGAACATGTAATGTGTGTGGGGGGGAGAGGATGTTCTTCCGCTGCGCTTCTTTTAGCGTTCTTTCGATGCGCTCTTATATTCGCCTTGGGTCTATCTTTCTATTCTTTCT
>USEE01000202.1 GCA_900553645.1 uncultured Eubacteriales bacterium | reverse complement strand
ATGATACCGACGCTATGGCCGGTAGTGTCGCCAATATGTCAAGCGGCCTAGGCGATTTGGCCGACGATATGTCCAATAAGGTGTCCGACGCATACGATACCTACCAAAGCGACATAGACGCGGCTAATCAGGCCGAGGCTGACGGTATTGATGCGGTCAACGATTCCATTACGGCCAAACAGGGCGAGGTCGATATGCTGTCGCTTTGGGCGGCAACGTATTCCGAGTGCGGCGGCGATGTCAGCGCGGCGTTGGAAGTATACAAGCAAGCCTATGGCGACGAAGCGGCTGCGTTCATCGAAAATAAGATGGCTCAGTTGGAGGCCGAGGGCAATTACAATGCCAACGTATATACATTGGTAGAAACGGCGCGCAATGAGCTTACTGAATTGGAGAGCAATAAAGCCGCCGATGTGCAAAAGGTACGCGACGACGCGGCGGCGGCGCGCCAAACCGCCGAGGAAACGCTGGGTACTAACCTTGCTTCCATTACCAGCGGGTTTAATCAGCAGGAAATTCTCGCCATGCAAGCGCAATGCGAAACGTTGGGCAATGAGGAAGGCGCAAGTCAGGCAAGCCGCCTGTTCTCGCTGGAAGCCTATTGCCGCGGCGCGGAGGAAACAACCGAATCCGGCAACTTCAACCTTCTGTCCCTGAACCGCCAGTACATAGGCGATGTGGAAGGACTGACCGAAACGGGCTATGACGCGGGCAAAGGCGTGGGCGCAAACATCGGCGAGGGTATGTATGATGGCCTTGAAAGCTGGGGCAGACGCATACGCGATCTGGCGGCGCAGACCGTCAATGCGATCTCGTCTGCGATGCGTCAGGCGGGCGATATACACTCGCCGTCGCGTAAAATGCGCGACGATGTGGGTAAACCGCTGATGGAAGGTATCGCGGTAGGCGTGCGCCAGACTACCCCGTCCGTCATAGATACCATGCGCGAAAGTATGCAGGGCATCATGTCGGCGGCTATGCCGTCCGGGTGGACGCTGGGCACGCAGGGCGCGGGCGGCACTACATCAAGCCGTTCGACGATTATCAACCAGACCAATAACTTTGCGACCCGAACGCTAACCCCTTATGAACAACAGCTCGAAATCAAACGGCTTAATCGCGGCCTTGCGGAGGTGTATGGCTGATGGAAACGCTTACGTATACTGTCGCCGGGCGCACTATCAAGCTGGACTACTCGCTTACCGGCTCGTTTCTGATAGAAAAGATAGACGGCCTTACAGCGGCGGACATAGAAACCGGCTCTCAGCGCGGGTATGGTCAAAACGGCTATACCCTGCGCGATATGGCTTACGGCGCGCGGCATATCAACGTCAACTTCTTAATAGTTGGTACGTCGCGCGCTGACCTGTATAAAAAGCGGCAGCTTGTGTCGCAAGTGTTCAACCCGCTTTTGGGCGTGGGCGAACTGGTATATACCAACGACGCTAACGCGCGCGCGATAAAGTGCCTGCCGACCATAACGCCGACTACGGTAAACCGCATGGGGCTGGTAGACCAATGTAACATAGAGCTGACCTGCAATGACCCGTTCTGGTACGACGTGCGCGAAAGCAGCGTCGTACTGCGCGGCACGGCGGGCGGCTTGCGCTTCCCGCTGCACCTGCCGACGCGCTTTTCGCAGTCGGGCGGCGTTGCGCTTATCGACAATGTGGGCGATGTGCCCGCGCCTGTGCGCGCTGTATACCGCAACACGGTTAACAACCCGCGCCTAAGTTTAGTGGGCACGGACAGCTACATTCAGGTGGATATGCGCATACCGGCGGGCGATACGCTGATTGTAACCACAGGCTACGGCAACAAAAACGTCGTCCTGCAGCACTCAGACGGCACGACCGAAAGCGCATTCCACGCTATCGACGTGAACAGCACCTTTTTCGAGCTGCCTTTAGGCAAATCGCGCGTGGACTTTGCGGGCGTGGGCGAGCCGACCGTTACTATGTACTGGCGCAACTACTATGTGGGGGTATAGGCTGTGGATATATATTGCTATAAGTACGATGCGGCAACCGGCAGCGTAATCCTAAGCGGCATAGTGGATAACTTTGAATCGTTCGCGTTCTCGCGCTCGTATAGCGGCATAGGCGCGTTTACGCTGGTTCTGAACGGCTCTCTTGAACAGGCAAAGTACTTGCTTGCGTCTGACATTATCCGCGCTGGCAAGGGCGTATGCGGGCTTATAACGCATACGTCCGAGGAGCGCAATGACGACGGTTATACACTTACCGTGACCGGGCAGGAACTAAAAGCGCTTGCGGGCAAACGCATTGTTATCCCGCCGACCGGCTATGCCCACCTTGACCTATGGGGCATAGCTCCCGCGCGCTTAGTCAGGCGATTACTGGAAACCCAGCTTACATATGCCGACGAGGAAGCGCGCCGCATTCCCGGCGACGTGGTTGTGGATGAGGGCGCGGAAATCGACGGCCAGCTTGTGGATTATCAAGGCCGATACAGTGGCTTGCGCGACGATATTGTTACCATCTGTACCACATTTGAACTGGGCTGGTACGCGGATATAGAAAATACCGAGATAGGCAATATCATCGTGTGGCATTTGTTTCGCGGCATAGACCGCACGGCGGGGCAAAGCGATAATTCGCGGCTGCTGCTGTCATACAAGTACGATACGATTGCGCAAGCCCAGTTCGATGCGTCGCGGCACGCGGCCAGCTTTGGCATAGTGGCGGGTCAGGGCGAGGGCGTTGACCGCGCGGTTGTGTCGGTGGGCGATGGAGAAGGTTTCAGTCGAACCGAAACCTTTATCGACGCGCGCGACATAACGTCGCCGACCGAACCGCGCCAGCCCGATATACCGGCGCGCTATTCTAAGCCCGATTACCCGCAGGACGTTATGGACGCGCTAAGAAGCATGATAGGCGACGACCCGACCCAAAATCAGGCGGTCTTAACCGAAATGCGCCGCGTGCTGAAAAATTATGATTCCAAGTATGACGCATGGGCTGATAACCGGGCAACATGGGCGGCTTACGAAAAGGCTGTCCAAGATTATAAGGATGATGTCAATACCATGTACTACGCGCTGCGCGCCCGTGGCCGCGAAAAGATGGCCGAGTATGGCGACACCCGTACTATGGACATGACGCCTTCTGACCTGCTCTCGCGCGATTACAGGCATGGTTTTGATCTGGGCGATAAGGGTACACTGCTGGATCTGAATCTGGATTTCCGACTTACCGCGATAGAGGAAGTCTACGAAAATGGCGGTACTGTGCTGCATTATACATATGGTTACGACGCTAACAGCCTGTCGTCGGCCTTAAAGCGGCTGGACGGCAAATTTACCAGTCTTATGGGTGTGGAGGTGGTGACAAACAATGCCAGCGTATGAAAGATATGGTTTTTTCGACGAAACGTCCGATGATATGCGCGAATATTCCGCGACGGACTTTGCGGAATATTTCGGCGCGGTGTTGGGCAACGGCATTTTTAACGGCGGTACGGCTTTGCAGGTATACGCCGATGGCACGGGGCATACCGTGATGGTTAAGCCGGGCAGGGCGTGGATAAAGGGCTACTACTACGTGCTGCAAGAGGATAACGACGGCGTGGATAAGGAATTGTCTTTTGAAGCTGCCGATGCGCTTAAAGATCGCATAGATGCTATCGCGCTCAGGTGCGCAAAATATCGCTTACCGTAATAACGGGTACGCCCGCCGACAGCCCTACTGCGCCCGCGCCGGTGCGTGCGGGTACTATATATGACCTGATACTTGCGCATGTGCGTATTAAGGCCAATACGATATTGATTGCAGCTAATAATGTCTTTGACAAGCGGCTGGATTCGTCGCTGTGCGGCACGGTCAATTCGCTTATCACGGTCGATTTGTCGCATATGCAAGCCGTCTTTGACCAGAAAGAGGCCGCATGGAATAAGATGAAGTCGGACGATGAAACCGAATGGTCTACCCTCATGACCGATTGAAATTCGGAATGGAACGGGTGGATGAAGGATTGCGGCGATGAATGGGCAGACGAATGCGGCGCGATGCCGGGCGTGCTGGCAGGCAGTGT
>USEE01000201.1 GCA_900553645.1 uncultured Eubacteriales bacterium | reverse complement strand
GTTGGGGTTCATGACCACCGCCGCGCCGCTTTCGGCAAACTGCGGCTTTTCATCGCCCAGTGCCGCCAGCTTTTCGGCGTTTTTCTTCTGCCACGATTCGCTGGCGTACAGCTTTTCCTGCTCTTCGCGGATTATCGCTATGTTTTCCTCCAGCGCCTTTTCAAGCACCGACTGCAGGCGCGTGTCCAGCGTCAGCACGGCCGTGTTGCCGTCGATAGGCTCCTCATAGCTGAGTTCGCGTATTACCTTGCCCAGCGAGTTTACCTCGACCACACGCTTGCCCTGACGGTAGGATATGTTGGGCGTAAGCTGATCCTCCATCGAATATTCGATGCCGGTTATACCTACCTTTGCGTCGGACGAGTAGCCCTTTTCCTTGTATTCGGCCATCGCAGTCTTGGAGCTTATCGCGCCAATATAGCCTATTACGTGCGAGGCCAGCGAGCCGCGCGGATATACGCGCGTGGTGCTTTCCTCGATCGATATGCCGTCCAGCTCGTTGGCCAGCGCTTCGATTTCGGCCACGGTTTTAAGGCTTACGTTATATGCGATAGTCACCGGCTCGGACAGGAAGTTTTTCATGCGCGACTCCTGCCACATGGCCAGCACCTTTATCTTGCGTTCCTCGGTCAGATCTTCGGGTATGGAATAGTTTTTGCACAGCGCGTCGAACAGCTTGTCCTGCGCGGTATACTGGAGCGCAAAGTTGGCGCGCCACTGGCGTTCGCGCTCGGCGGCGGCGCTGGCCAACTGTGTGCCGGTCGAAAACTCCCACTCGCCGGTTGCGTCGCTGCGCTTTAGCCAGAATTCGTCGATTGTCTGGCCGCCGTTGGATTCGACTATTTCCATTACCTTCAAAAGCACCTGGGTATACTGCGCGCGGTCTTCATCCTTGCGGCGGTTGGGATCGCGGTAGAAGCGCACGTTATAGCACTTCTGGTCGACCGCAAGCGGTATGCCGTTTACGTCGAGTATGCTGCCGCGCTGACCGATAACGGTCTTGGTCTGAGTTTTTTTGCTTTCGACAATTTCGGTATATGATTCGCCCTGCACTATCTGAAGATTATAAAGCTGCAATGTCAAAATACAGAACATGCACAGAATTGCAACCGTCATCGTAAAGTAGCGGCCTGAAAATTTCCCTTTTATATTAATCACATCCCTCTAAAGCACCCGGTGAAACCGCTTCAAATACCCACGCGCTTACCTATAACATGGTACCTATATTGGCTTTTGTACAGCAGCCAGTAGATCGGCAGCGCGCATATTATAGTAAGTATCGTGGACGTGGTAAGCCGGGTCAAAAGCGTAAGCGAATCAAACCGCGCGCGCGCCAGTATCAGGCACACTATGTCCACCGCCTGCCTTACAATCTGGCACAGCCCCACGGTAATAACCGGCAGAGCCACGCGGCTGGAGCGCGCCTTAAAGCTCATAAACCCGCACACCAGCCCCAGCAGCGCATACGTAAGCGCGGTGCGCGCCAGCGACAGCGTAAACAGCGACCCGGCCAGCACGCCCACGCAGCAGCCGTAAAACATGCCCGCGCCCGGCCCGTATATCAGCCCCAGCGCGCATACCGCCGCCAGCGCCACATCCGGGTATACGCTCACGCCCGGCAGCATGGGCAGCACCATATACTGTATCAGAAAACCCGCGGCCGCAATCAGCCATTTGAATCTGGCCAGCATTTTTTACCCCCGTATCATTCCTGCGGCTTCAAAAGCAGCACTTCTTCAATATGCTCAAAGTCGGCATATGGCGTAACCACGACGTACTGGGACAGTCCCGACGTCTGGCGGCTTATCTGTGTTACCGTGCCCACGGGCAAACCCTTGGGGAACACGCCGTCCAGTCCGCTGGTAAGCACGTTATCGCCCGCGCGCACGTCGTTTATGTCCAGCAGGTAGTTCATCTGCAGCAGGTTTTCGCCGGTGGTGTCGTCTACCATGCCGCGCACAACGCCGTTGTCGCGGTTGCGCTCGATCAGCACCGCCACGCCGCTGGTGCCGTCGATTATCGTAAGCACCTTGGCATAGTTAAGCCCCACCTCGACCACGCGGCCCACAACGCCATCGGCGCTCATCACGGTCATGCCCTTGGTCACGCCGCTGCTGGTGCCCTTGTCAACGGTAAAGTTGCTGAACCAGTTGCCCATGTCCTTGCCTATCACGCGCGCGAACATTGGCTCGTACTGCTGATACTTTTCGTAATTGTTCATCAGCGCGCGCAGGCGTTCGTTTTCGGCGACAACTTCGTCATAGCGCGCGATTTTGGTATTTATTGTGGCCAGCTCCTGCTCGGCCGCCGTCAGATCGCGCTCCAGTTCGATGTTGTAGTTGAACGCGTTTATCTTGTCCTGCAATGAGGACGTTACCGACGACACCGCACTTTGCACGGGCGCAAGTATCGCGCCCAGCGGCCCGGTCAGCAATCCACTGCGCCCTGTCATGTCCAGCGCCAGCACGAGCGCCAATGCCACTGCCGTAGCCGTTACCAGCGTACCCGCAATTATGCCGCGGCGCTTGCGCTTTTTCTCGCGAGCAGCGGTCTTGGGATCGGTGGGTGTGCGCTTTTTTGCGGACTTTCTGGCACTTTTGGCCTTTTTTCTGTCCTTCTTGCGCTCGCCGGACTTCTTATGCCCGGTCTTTTTCTTAGGTTCGGCAGGCGGTTCGTCGGCGTAAGGGTCGTCCTCAGCAGCTTCAGCGCCTGTATTCGACGCGTCCGCGTCGTCGTCGTAATCGTTGTCAGAACCTGAGCTTGCGTCGGGTGCGTTTTCAAATACCGGCGCGCTGCCGGCGGACGAACGGCTGCGCGCGCTGTATTCCAGATCGCCCGCGCCTGCCTCCTCATCCACGTCCGGCACGGCGGATACCGTCTCCATGCCGTCCGACTGTGTGCTGTCAAGGTTCTCCGCGTCCGTATTCTGATTGTATGCCACGGCAGTTTCCTCCGTTTATTTCTGCTTCCACTGCCACGTGCGTACGCGCGGCTTGAGCTTTACATGGAATTTCCGGGTGAGTATATCCTCCAGCGACTTTACGCACAGGCCGATAACATTGTCAAAGTCGCCCTCGTACCTCGTTACGAACGAGCCGCCCTTGCCCTGTATGCCGTATGCGCCCGCCTTGTCCCTGCCCTCGCCCGTGCGGATATACGCCTCTATTTCCTCGTCCGGTATCGGGCGGTCGTACACATACGTCTCGTCCAGCGCGGTCGCGCAGCCCTCCGGCCCCACCACGCACATGCCGGTCAGCACGCTGTGCCGCCGTCCGGACAGCATGTGCAGCATTCGGCGGGCGTCGTCGTCGTCGACCGGCTTGCCAAGTATCATGCCGTCTATCGCCACGACCGAATCCGCGCCGATTACTATCGCGTCGGGATGGCGCATGAATACGTCCAGCGCCTTATCATAGCCCTGTTGAAGCACCACGCGTTCGGGAGTGCCCACCGCGTCCTCGGGACAGCGCGAGGGTTCGATTATGTAGCTGTCCAGTATCTCGCTTAAAAGCTCGCGTCTGCGCGGCGACTGCGACGCGAGTATTATATTGCGCTCACGCATATATTCCACTGCCTTTCCATCGCCGCAAGGGCGCATTTCGACAAATACTTTCATTTAAGTATACCACATATCTTATGTCTGAGATAGCAAGTCCAACTAAAAGGCCAAAAAAACTTGCACGGAGTTTACAATTTTATCCTCACATGAGCTTTCGCAATGCAATGTACTTTATAAAGATTATATTTGAATGCGAACGCCGCGTCAAGTTTTTAAGCCCTGCCCCATCGCGATTGTAAGGCAGCAAAATATGTGGTATTATATGAAGGATGTCCCCGCACGCGCGGGGCGTTTGTCAGGAGGTGACGCGCTTGGAATTCAAGCTGCATTCGCAATATCAGCCCACCGGCGACCAGCCGCAGGCAATCGACGCGCTGGTGCGCGGCGTCAAGTCGGGCATGAAGGATCAGGTACTGCTGGGCGTTACCGGCTCGGGCAAGACATTCACTATGGCCAACGTGATTGCGCGCCTGCAGCGCCCGGCGCTCATAATCGCGCACAACAAGACGC
>USEE01000200.1 GCA_900553645.1 uncultured Eubacteriales bacterium | reverse complement strand
AGCCAGCGTATGGAGCCGTCTTTGGACTTGTAGTTGTCCAGATAGGCCTTATAGAACAGGCCGGGTATGTCGGTGCCGTTGAAGTCGTACAGATACTGATTAAGGTCGTCGGTATCGTAGCGCGTGCCGCTGGGCATACCCACGATTATGTCGGGCAGATCGTCGCTGTGCGCCTGCATCAGTATCGTGTCCGCGCCGGTGCGCGTGGTTATGAATTCAAACTCCGCGCCCGGAAATTTTTCCTCGAGTGTGCGGCCCACAGAATCGTACATGTGATCCTGCGACAGCATAACGGTGAACTTCATGCCCGCGCCGGTATCGTCCGCCGCGTATGCCGCGGCAAATCCTCCAAGCCCGCACAAAGAGATTGCCAGCGCGCAGATAAATGCGATTAAACGCCTTTTCATGAACAGTCCTTCCCTTCGCACACCCAATCCGCGCCGACGCGCATTGCACAGTACGGCAAACAGGACTGTCAGCTCAATCTGGCCATCCCGTGCGCGCAAATCTCCGTTGCAATTTTCAGACGCGGAATATCGCAGCATCTCCACATTTAATTATTATATGCAAAAAGTTCGGTCTTATCAAGCGATTTTTCCATTTTCATGGCGAAACATACGCTTTATTACTATATTTTTGCAAATATGATTGGATATGTCCTGTCTAAAACATCCGAATGTTCGGCATATTCGATCATGTACCGCGCGCGAAAGCCGCTCTGCATTGCACGGTGTCTGCATATGCAAAACGCGCCCGCACACATATGCGGACGCGCAATTTTATTTTGTTTTTCAGGCGCTGAGGTGGTTATCCTCGCGCTTTTGGGTGCGCATGTAGTATATCACATTCAGCACTATGCCGAACAGCGTGGCCGTGGGCGCGGCTAGACCTATGCTGGTCAGGCTGGCGTTAGGCTGTATGCTCATAATATAGGACATGGGCAGGCGCACGATGAGCGTCTGTATAAGTCCCTGCGCCATTACCCACACGGTGTTGTTATGGCCGTTGAAGTAGCCGATCATGCTGAACAGCACTGCGGTGAGTATCGTCTCGGCCGCGAAGCCCTTCAGATAATCAAAGCCGTTCTGTATAACGTCCGGGTCTGTCGTAAACAGGCTGGTCAGCACGTCGCCCTTGAACATGACAAGCGCGAATACGATCACGCCGATAACCATTCCCACGCCCATGCCGGTGAACATCGACTTGCGCGCGCGCTGCTCGTTGCCCGCGCCCACGTTCTGCGATACGAACGAGGCCATGGACTGCATAAGCGCGCTAGGCACCAGCATGGCGAAGTTGACTATCTTATTAGCCACGCCATAGCCCGACGACGCGAGCAGGCCCAGCCGGTTGACGAACGCGCACAGTGCCAGGAACGAACCCTGCGTCAGGCATTCCTGAAGTGCGAGCGGCAGGCCGATCTTGAGCGCGCGGCGGCACTGCGGGGTTATTCTGAAATCGCGCTTTGTTATCTTAAACGGCAGGCCGCGCTTTTTGAGCAGCATCAGTGCGAACACCACGCTTATCGCCTGAGCAAACACGGTAGCCAGCGCCGCGCCCGCCGCGTCCATGTGGAACACTGCCACCAGCAGCAGATCGCCCACGATGTTGACCACGCACGCAACCGCCACGAACATCAGCGGCGACTTGCTGTCTCCCAGTCCGCGGAATATGGCGGACAGCAGGTTATACGCCACGATAAAGAATATGCCGCCGCCGCATATGCGCACATAGCCCGTTGTCAGATCGAGCGCCTCGGCCGGAGCCTGCACCAGCCGCGAAATAGGCTCGGCGAAGAATACCAGCGCGACGAACAGCACCGCCGTGATTATCGTAAACACTACGGTCGAACCGCCTATCAGACCGCCGATCTGCTCGGGGCGCTTTTCGCCCAGATAGCGCGCGATAAGCACGGTAACGCCCATCGCAAGCTGGGTCACAACGAATGTAACGAGGTTAAGCACCTGACTGCCCGTGGACACCGCGGACAGACCGGAGTTAGTGCCGAACCTGCCCACGACCAGCAAATCGACCGCGCCGTACGCGGCCTGCAGCACCAGCGCACCCAGCACAGGCAGCATGAACGCAACCAGCTTTTTAAGTATGCTGCCCTGAGTAAAATCCGACTTCATGTTATCCAATATCGGTTCTCCTTTCGCACATCACGCGGTAGAACTTTTCTATGGTGCGTATCATGCATTCCACATCCGCGTCCGATATATCGCCCAGGTATCCGGCCAGCGTCTCGAAGTACTTCCGGTTATACTTATCGGACAGCTCCGCGCCCGCGTCGGTTATCGTTACGTAAGTCACGCGCCCGTCGTCGTCGGACGCTATCTTTTTAAGGTAGCCCTTGGCCTCCATCTCCTTCAGCGTGCGCGTCACGCCCGGGCGCGGCAGGTTGAGCGCGTCGCTTATGTCCGAAACGCGCACACGCTCGCCGCGCGCTGAGAGCTGCTGAACCTTATCCAGTAAGTGAATGTACGACGGCGTGACCCCGCCCGGCAGCGGCGGCAGCATGTCGCGTATGCGCTTGGCCTGATAGCAAGCGTCCAGCATCCGCTTTATATTTTCAACGTCCATATCGCCCCTCCTTCGATAGTTTAGCTGCATATAATTGCCTTTGATAATTACCATAGTTAATTATATTCAGATGCGTTGGATTGTCAAGGTGGTTTGCGGTTATTTTACTTTGCGATAAACATATAAAAAAGACATCGCCGCACAAGCGATGCCTTGTGTATTCAGCTTTTTGAACCTTATCTGCGCCCGCCGCGTTCGGCGTAATATGATTCTTTTTCCACATACATGGCTTTTTCTGCGGACTTAATCAGGCTTTCCAAATCGTCCGCATCGCCTTGCCATGCACTGCCTATCGAAAGGCTCACATGTCTGCCGTCCGCCGACTGCTTTAGCGTGGACAGCCTTGCATCGAACTCCGCCTTAGCCATATCCACCGCCATCACTACGAACTCGTCGCCGCCTATGCGGTAACTGCTGCCTGAAAACGCCTGCAATATAGCCATTGCCGCATCGCATATGTATCTGTCGCCCGACTCGTGCGACTGCGAATCGTTTATGTACTTTAGTCCGTTAAGGTCTATGTAGAGCACGCCCACATTTTTAAGCCTGTGCCCGCGATAGCCATCCAGCGTATCCATGTACTATACATGGTCGTCAGCGTGTCATGGTAGCTGAGCCGTTTAAGCTGCTCCTTCTGGTTTTCGATTTCGGCGTTGCTCTTTTCCAATTGGAGCACGGTGCGTATGTTCCACATGAAATAGATTATCAGCAGCAATACTTCGATAGCTCCCGCCATCATAAGCACCTTGCGGAAATACATCAGCGGCCCGAATATCACATCTTCCTCTGCAAATATAAGTAATTGCCAATCGAACATGCTGGCCGGCATGTAGTATACGTACATGGGCTTGCCGGTCGTCTTGGATACGAATGCGGTCACGCCAGTGGAACCGTTCGCGTTCATCTCCTTCAGATTTATATCGTCGTAATTGGCCAGCTTTTCCCGCGTGCGGCACTCGTATGCGTTGCCCAGTTCGCTATGCCAGCTATCCATTATAAAATCGCCGTTATTGCCGTCAAGTATGCAAAAGTTAGCGTTGCCGTCGTATATAGTGGGGCGGAATAGCTGCGACAGGTTCTCTACGCCTATCACGCCGAGCAGAATGGCGCAATTTTCGCCGTCCTTAACCACGGGCAATACATAATATATACTCTCGTCGCCGGAAATGGGATCCGTCATTCTGGTCGTTATATGCTCGCCTGCCGCCGCTAGATTTTCGAATGAAAAGTCATAAAACATGCGATGCTTTGAGCCGTTGGACAACATTGTATTATCCGGATACAGCACGTCTATGCGGGAAAATATCGTTGTCGGCTGAAGTATATCCAGGTTCAGTTCGTCTATGCGTTCCTGTTCTTCATTGCCATCCTTGAGCATCATGCTCTCGACCATATGCAGTTTTACAATTTCGTCGCTGAACTTGTTTGTGATTTCCTTATTGACAGACTGCGCGGCGCTTTCGAGGTTTGCCCAGCATTCCTCCTGCTCGCGCATCGTAATTTTGCCATAC
>USEE01000199.1 GCA_900553645.1 uncultured Eubacteriales bacterium | reverse complement strand
GTGACGTTGTAATGGTTGTGGCTCCCACCAACGACCTGACCAATGAAGAATACGACATACTGAAGAACTTCATGGACAACGGCGGCCGTCTCTACTATGCCAGCCAGTATGGCTTAACGGCTGAGACACTGACCAATTTCAACGCCCTGCTCAACCTGTACGGCCTGACCGTGGATTCCGGTCTGGTGGTTGAGGACGTAAGCGCTTCCGGCCGCTACTATCGTCAGCAGCTCATGCTGATGCCCAATATCGCGCTGACCGACGATGACGGCAACGAGCTTGCGATAACCAAGGCGTTTGACTCCAGCAGCTACCTCGTGCTGCCGCAGTGCCAGGCCATCCGTACGCCCGAGATGAAGCAGAGCGGCATCGTTTACACCAACGTGCTGACTACATCTGATAAGGCGTACATAAAGAGCAACGTAACCGAGAATACTACCATCGACCGTCAGGCCGAGGACGAGACCGGCACCTTCAATATCGCCGTGTCCGCCAACAAGACCGATTACGACGATGACACCAAGTCCTCGCGCGTATTCGTGGTCGGCAACGCGTACTTCCTGGCCTCCGACGGCTACTTTAGCGCGTATGACAACAGCAAGCTCCTCATCTCCCCGATGGAGTGGCTGGTCAACCGCGACACGTCCGTGTATGTACCCAGCAAGTCCATGGGCAGCTACACGATGAGCATACCGGACAACACCACCTATCAGATACTGACCGTCACCGTGATCGTGGCGATACCCGTTATCATACTGCTGATCGGCTTCATCGTGTGGCGTAGAAGGAGGCATCTGTAATGGCCGATGAAAACCGCACCCTGAATGATAATCAGCAGCCGTCCGAAAAGCACCCCGTGCTGGAGGACGCTACCACACTGACCGGCAAGCGCAAGCGCCACCATCCCGCGCTGATATGGCTTATTTCGATAGTCTGCGTCGCAGCCCTCTGCGGCGCGGGCTACCTCGCGTCCAAGACCGAAGCGCCCGCAGATGATGCGCAGGTCGAGGCCACCGAGGCCCCGGACTATACCACTCAGCTGCTCAGCCACAGCTCCGACGAGATAAAGAGCGTGACCGTCAACTATAACGGTCAGACTTACACTGTGCTGAATAACGGCGACGACGGCCTTGCTATCGACGGCTATGACAATTTCAAGCTGAACACCGACACCGCAAAGTCGCTGATAACCCGCGGCACGACGCTGATAACCCAGTCCACCGTGGCCGAAAACTGCACCGACCTTGCGCAGTACGGTCTGGACAACCCCACATCCACGTTCACGTATGAGTATACCGACGGTACTACCACTACGCTGGAACTGGGCAACAAGTCGCCCATGACCTACTACTACCTCAAGCTCGCGGGCGATAACACAGTTTACAGCGTCTACTCCTCCGTGGCTACCACCATGATGACTACGCTTGAGTCGCTGCACACCGTCGAAATGCCCGCCACGCTGGACGGCTCCAGCATGACGTATGTGAAGCTTGAGCGCCCGAACGGCGCCAATAGCGCTACCCCGGTAAGCGCAAACGGCGAGGGCGGCGAGCTGATAAGCGACATGATGGGTCTGGACGGCATGGGCAAGGTAGGCGACACCGCTTCGCTGGCTACCGCCGCGCCTGAGACTGCCGCTGCCGAGGAACCCGCCGCCGCGACAGATGCACCTGCTGCCGATGCAGCCGCAACTGCGGAAGCAACCGACGCACCCGCCGACGATACCGCGGCTGAACCGGTAAGCGCCGACGCGGCCGACGACATGACCGTGATCGAGATCACCACCCGCGCCGATGACGACGCAGGCTTGGGCGTGTCCAGCTTCAAGATGGTCGAGCCGTTCGAGTACGACGTGGATACCGAAGCGCTCAGCACGCTGTGCGAGAACGTGGCCGCAATCACGATCGACTCTTACGTCGGCAATGTGAGCGAGGAGGGCAATCCCTACGGCATGGACAACCCGATACGCCTGCAGGGCAAGGACGCCAACGATGCGGACATCACCTTCCTGATCGGCAACAAGGCCGACGATACCAATACCTACATCAGCGTTGACGATACCGGCGATGTATACCTGACCAAGTCCTCGACGGTAGAATTCGCGCGCACACTGACCGTGGCCGGCATCGTCGAGCGCTTTGCCAATATAATCAATATTGCCAAGGTCGATTCGCTGGACATTAACACCCCGGACGGAGACTATGAGCTCAAAATTGAGCGCATACCCGAGCTGGACGAGGACGGCAACGTCAAGCAGAACGACAAGGGCGACGATATAATCAACGAAGTGTACTACTTCGGCGGCGAGGAGACCGACAGCGATTCGTTTAAGATGCTGTATCAGCAGGTTATCGGCGTGCTGGTCAACGGCGTTACCGACGATTATGCGATCGACGGCAACCCGGTCGTGACGGTAACCTATCACCTGAACGTCGAGCCGGGCGAGGTCAAGATCGAATACATTGAGTACGACCGCGACAATTACGCCGTGCGCCGCGACGGCCACACCTACTTCTTCATTAACAAGAACAAGGTAGCCACGATGGTTACGGCGTTGGAGCAGTACAACCAGCAATAACCAGACAAAACATGCAAGCCGCTTTCCGAGAGGATGGCGGCTCGTTTTTTGCTGAGGCAGACAGCAGTTGGGTATTAGGCGAGCTGGCTTGAGGCGGATGGGGCGGCGCGTCCAGTGAGGGTTTAAGACAGTCAGCGCGCCGACTGCTCAAAAATCACGTCTGAAATATCGCATTGCCATTTTCAGGCAGAACGCGCCGCGCAAGCGTTGGTTTGTATTTCTATGTAAGTGCAAAATATTGCCGGAATGTGATTTTCTGGGGAACTTATTGGCAATTGGCCAAAATTGTGGTATGATACTTTGAGAATGAATGCGCGGCTCGGTTGCGGGGCGCGCTTTGAAGTGTTAAGAATATAAGGAGGCAGTCATGCTGGCTGGAAACGAAGAAAAACTGGTGCGCCGGGTGGTGTCGTTTCATACGGGCGATGCCTTTGAGCGCGACATCGTCAGCATAAGCGGCGTGACGACCTGCATAGAGCGCATACCTGCGCCCGATCCGCGCACGATGCGCGCATGGGTGATGCAGCTTGACAGATATGTGGACGTTATAACGCCGCCGTACTATACGGCCTTGGCGGGCGTAAACGACGACGACGGCGACGAACTGCACAGCGTGCGCGACAAGACCGCCGAGATGCGCGATGAAGCGCGCCGCGCCGATGAAAAGCGCGAGCAGGAGGAACTCGACCGGCTGGCCGAGGAAGGCCGCCGCAGGTCGGGTCGCGAAGCCGCGCCCGAACGCGGGGAGGAGCGCGCGCAGAGCCGCTCAAGCTTCAGCCGCGTTGATACCGGCGAATCCGCGTCCCGCTCCGACGCGCGTGCTAACGTGCGCGATTGGGACGAGGACGGCTATGTGCGCCCGTCCGAACGTCAGGCGCGCTATGCAAGCCGTAATTCCGAGGAGCGCGACTATTCGGGCCGCACAGCGGACGCGGGCGCGCGCAGCACATACGAAAGCACGCGTAAGCCGCGCGGTGAGGAGCAGCCCCGCCCCGAACCTGCGCAAAGCGAACCGCCAAAACCGCGCAAACGGCCTACTCCCAAGTCCACCGAGTCGGTGATAAACAGGCTGGGACTGGACGGCGCACTGCTGTGCGCAGGCATTGCGGACGGCTCGTTTTTAAGGTATGTACTCGAAAGGCGCGCGATGTTTGGCGCGTGGCGGCGCGGATGGATAAACAAGCGCACGCGCGCATACGTGGCCGACGCGTCGGTAAGCCAGGCAACCGTGGCCGAGCTGCAGCTCGCCCAGGTGCGCATGGATGCGCTCAAAAAGCGCGATACGGTATCGTCCATGAAGCGTGCACAGAAAATTTCGCAGGCCGATGTGATTTTCGACAGCGTTGAGGGCGTGCTGGAGGACGTGGGCGCGCAGGGCGCGGGCAGTCTTACCGATAAGTTGCTGGTATGCGACACGATAACGCCTGATCAGGTGGAACAGCTGCAAAAGCTGGGGCTGAAGCGCGTGGTCGTGTTCACGCCCATGCCGAATGAAACATACGTTACTACAGCCGAGCTGGAG
>USEE01000198.1 GCA_900553645.1 uncultured Eubacteriales bacterium | reverse complement strand
CTCTTAGAGCGAGCCAGCGGCGAAAGAAAGCAATCGCTGCTTCCTATATATAATTTCCTAAAACGTCCGAACTAAGGTACATTTGCGGTAGAACAGCCAATCGACTTTTCTTTGGTTCTTTCTTTTCTTCCGAAAAGAAAGAACACGTACCCCCTCGTCACTCTGCAGTATTCCCCTCAACGGCTTCCTGTTCCAGAAGTAGACCGTTGATTTCCAGCGCTTCGTCGAACCATTTGTCGAAGGTGCCGTCGTTCAGGACGCGTTCGATGTAGTCGTTGATTACCTGGAGGAGAGCTTCGTTGTCGCCCTTGTTGACGGCTACGGCTACGCCTGCGCTGGTGAACTCGATCGGGACGTCGCTTACCGCCAGACCGGGGTAGACAGTCATGTAGGACTTGCCTACTACGTCGGTGCATAGTACGCCGTCTATGTTGCCCTGGGTCAGCTCAAGCATCAGCAGCGGTACGTTGTTCAGCAGCATCGCTTCGCTGTCCGGGAACTGCTCCTCGGCTACCGTCTGCTGTAAGGAGCCCAGCTGCGCGCCTACCTGCTTGCCCGCAAAGTCCGCCGGAGTGTGGTACTTGTCAACGTCCTCCTCGCGGACGATTACTACCTGCTGGCCGATGAAGTACGGGGTCGAAAAGTCCACTACCTCAGCACGGTCCGGCTTGATCGACATGCCAGACATTATGCAGTCCAGCTCGCCCGAACGCAGCGCCGTTATAAGCCCCGAAAACGCTTGGTCGCTTACTACCAGCTCAACGCCCAGCTCCTCGGCTATGCCGCGCGCCAGATCCATCTCAAACCCGCATAGCTTCTCCTCGCCCGTCTCCGGGTCGGTGTAGTAAAATTCATACGGCGCGAACGTGGCCTCCGTGCCCACGACCAGCTTGCCCGCGGCCTTTATGTCGTCCAGTTTGTCTGCAAATGCAGTTGTGCCTGCCAGAAGCATCATTATGCTCAGCAATGCGGCGATGACCTTTTTCATGTGGATGCGCCTCCTATGTCAAATAATTATGCGTTGTCCCGTGAACTTGTGCATGATTATACAACGGCGTGCGCCGCCTGTCAACGGGTGAAAACCACAATTTACATGCGCTTATCAATTTAGCCCGCCCAAGCGCCGCCCGCCCAAGCGCAACTGTAGTTTTACATAAGTTGAGCATTAGTTTATGTGTCGCGCGATTGACAGGCGTGTTAATTGGTAATAAAATCAGCTATGTAAAAGCGCGCAGGGGGCGCGCCATATCGCACGAAAGAGGGATGGTAGACATGCTATTGCAGGTGCTTATTTTGCGGGAGGTCGATTTGCTGCACGACCTGCTCGCCGCGTTTACCGACGCGGGCGTTCAGGGCTCCACTGTGCTGGACGGCGCGCTGCAGGTGCTGGGCCAGGCGTCGGATGACGCGCCGCCCATATTTGCGTCGCTGCGCAAGTTCATGAATCCGGATCAGGAGCACAACAAGATGGTGCTGACCGTGCTCAGCGAGGAGCAATACCCCAGGGTGCGCAAGGTCGTGGCTGACGTCGTGGGCGATATAACCGCGCCGGGCACCGGTATAATATTCACAGTGCCGATTACAAACGTAGAAGGGCTGGCAAAGAGGAAAAATGGATAATGCAATATTCTGTCTTGCGATAGCGCTGGGCTGCGGACTGCTGTTCAACCGCATCGCAAAGAAGGTCGGCCTGCCCAACGTCACCGGCTATCTGGTGGCGGGCCTCATAATCGGCGGCAGTTTCCTTAAGATAATACCGTTTGAAATGGTGGACAGCTTAAACAGCATAGTCACCGTGGCGCTGGGCTTCATAGCCTTTTCCATAGGCGGCGAGTTTAAGATAAGCCATATAAAAAAGCTGGGCGCGCGCATAATCACGGTCACATGCTTTGAGGCGCTGACCGCGGTGCTGCTGGTGGACGTGGTGCTGCTTCTGTGCCGCTTCCCCGCGCCCGAGGCCATTGCGCTGGGCGCGATAGCCGCCGCGACCGCCCCCGCCGCCACGCTAATGGTGGTGCGCCAGTATAAGGCCGACGGCCCGGTAACGCGCGCGCTGCTGCCCGTGGTGGCAATGGACGACGCGGTCTGCCTTATCGCGTTTTCCATATCGGTGTCCATCGCCAAGTCGCTGGACGTAAAGGGCGATGTGAACTACTTCAATATGCTGCTAAAGCCGCTTATCGAAATCGTGAGCGCGCTTGCGATAGGCGGCGCGGTGGGCTTTGTTATGACCTACTGCCTGCGCTTTTTCAAGTCGCGCGCCAACCGGCTGACGCTGGTGATATGCGCGGTGTTCCTGGGCACGGCGCTGGCCGATATGCTGGGGCTCAGCTCGCTGCTCTTGTGCATGATGATTGGCGCTATGGTGGCTAATCTGTATAACGATCTGGACAGGCTCCTGGACGTGGTGGATCACTGGACGCCGCCGCTTTTCCTGCTGTTTTTCGTGCTGTCGGGCGCGGATCTGGACATAAGCGTGCTGCCCAAGGTGGGACTGCTGGGCGTATTGTATCTGGTGTGCCGCTCGGCGGGCAAGTACCTGGGCGCGGGCATAGGCGCGCGCATAACCCACTTTGAGCCGAACGTGCAAAAGTATCTGGGCGTGGCGCTTTTGCCTCAGGCCGGCGTTGCAATCGGTATGACCACGATTGCGGCGGTGCAGCTGCCCGAGTATGGCAGCGAGATACGCGCGGTAATACTGTGCGCGACGCTGATATACGAACTGCTCGGCCCGGTGCTTACAAAGATAGTGCTGACCAAGGCGGGCGAGATTAAGCCGGACGGCAAGCAAAAGCCTGTCGCGGCGAAGTAGATACGACGTCTTTTATGGGGAGCGGCGGCGCCGCTTCTCATATTTTTATATTCAGGCTGATTGACGGGGCTTAATATGCGTCGTATAATTGCGATTATATGCAATTTGCTGTTTTTGAAAGGAATGAGCGCGCTATATGGCTGAAAACGTGGTTATGACGCAGGAGGAGTTTGCGTCTCTCACGCCGGGCGAGGTGCAGATAATCGACATCCGCGACGCGTCCAGCACTGCATACGGCATTATACCCGGCGCGAAGAACATCCCCTCCGCCGAGCTTATGGACAGGGCGGGCGAGCTGGACGCAGCGAAACCGGCTATACTATACTGTGCGCGGGGCATATTCAGCGTGGAGGCGGCCGAGAACCTGCGTGGGCGCGGCATAAATGCGTTCAGTCTGGACGAGGGCTATGCGGGCTGGGTAATGGCGCAGATGCAGCGCGACGAGGACGAGGCGGAGCGGCGTTACAGGATTGAGGAGAGCATACGCAAGACATATCATCGCCGCCTGTTCTCGCAATTTGCCAGGGCGATACGCACATACGACCTGCTTCAGCCGGGCGACCGGGTAGCGGTGTGCATCTCTGGCGGCAAGGATTCGATGCTTATGGCGAAGTTATTTCAGGAGCTTCAGCGCCATCACAAGTTTGAGTTTGACTTAAAGTTCTTAGTCATGGATCCGGGCTACAATGCGGCGAACCGCAGTGTGATCGAGCACAACGCAAAGCTCCTGGGCATACCGATAACGATATTTGAGACTGACATATTCGACATAGTATACGGCGAGGAGAAGAATCCGTGCTACTTATGCGCGCGAATGCGGCGCGGGCACCTGTACAGCAAGGCGCGGGAGTTAGGCTGCAACAAGATTGCGCTTGGCCATCACTACGACGATGTAATCGAGACAATCTTAATGGGAATGCTCTACGGCGCGCAGGTACAGACGATGATGCCCAAACTACACAGCACCAACTTCCCGGGCATGGAACTGATCCGTCCGCTTTACTTCATCCGCGAAAGCGACATAAAGGCATGGCGCGACTTCAACAATCTCCACTTCATCCAATGCGCCTGCCGCTTCACGGACACCTGCACCACCTGCGACCCGGACGGCCGCACCGTCTCCAAACGCATGGAAATCAAAAACCTGATCGCCGAAATGAAAAAGGTAAATCCCGCCGTAGAAGCCAACATCTTCCGCAGCATGGAAAACGTAAACCTCGACACGGTTATATCTTACAAAACGAAAGGAAAGGTTCATTCGTTCTTGGACGGGTACGACGAGAGGGGATGACGTTGGGGGGACG
>USEE01000197.1 GCA_900553645.1 uncultured Eubacteriales bacterium | reverse complement strand
GACGAAAAATCCACTTGGGTCTGCGGATTGTCCCGCTTGAGACACACTCTAGCGCGGCGCACAGTGCGTCGCGCTGCTTTTTAAGGAGGCGGGCATATGCGGCTGTTCATAGGCATAGCGCTGGACGATGCATTGCGTGTGCAGCTCAGGCGGGAGGCAGAAGCCTTGCGCGCGTACATGCGCGGCAACTTTTCCCTGCCTGCAAACTACCATGTGACGCTTGCGTTTTTAGGCCAGCACGAAGAAAGCGAGATTCCCGCGATACGCGCCGCGATCGACGCGGCTTCGGCGCGCCGTCAGTTTGATATAGGCATAGGCGGTTTAGGCAGTTTCAAAAAGGGCAATCGCCAGATCGTATGGGCGGGCGTTAATCACTCAAATGAGCTATGCGACATGCAGCGGCGGATGTGCGCCGAACTGCGCGCGCGGGGCATTTCGTTTAACGACGAGGGCGCGTACCGCCCGCATATCACGCTGGCGCGGCAGTGCGAGATACTGCCTTTGCCCGGCGGCACTGTGAATTATCGTCAGCGCGTCCGGGCGGTTACGCTGTTTGAAAGCGCGCGGCGGGAGGGCGAGCTGCGCTACACGCCGCTTGAAAAGGCGGCGCTTCGGCCATAAACTCAACTTATTTTGGATAATTGCAGCTATATCATTGATTTTTCGGCGGTTTTCGCATATAATAAATGTAGGGAAATTTATAAACGCGCACGGTATCCGGCGCGCGATTTGTATAAGGAGGCAGGATATTATGAAGCTTATTATCGCTATTGTACAGGACGAAGACGCTTCCCGCCTTGTAAGCAATCTTATGAACGAGGGTTACGGCGTGACCAAGCTGGCTACCACCGGCGGCTTCCTGCGCGCGGGCAACACCACGCTTCTGGTCGGCGTTGACGACGATAAGTTCGATGGCGCTATGTCCGTTATCGAAAAAGTTTGCAAGAGCCGCAAGCAGATGGCTACTTCGCCCTCTCCCGTGGCGGGCACTACCGGCGTGTATGTACCGTATCCCATCGAGGTTATGGTCGGCGGCGCTACCATATTCGTACTGAACGTAGAACAGTTCATTAAGATGTAAGACCATCGCGCGCGTGCAAAGGTGTATGCCCTTTGCCGCAAAGGAGCAAAATGAATTTCGGCGATATTGTTGGACAATCTGCCTTGACCCTGAATCTGCAGCGGCAGGTAGGGTCAGGGCGGATTGTCCATGCTTATTTATTCGCGGGCGAGCCGGGCATGGGCAAGCGCACGCTCGCGGAGATATGCGCGCGCGCATTGGTGTGCGAGGGCGAAAACAAACCCTGCGACCAGTGCGGCCCCTGCCAGCGTGCGCTGACCGGCAACCATCCCGACATAGAGGTAATCGGGCCGGGCTGGAGCACCGGCAAATACAAGCAGGGCGAAAGTGCCGCGGACAAACCATCAGACAAAAAGGGCGACAAAAGCGACAAGCGCCCCAAGTCGATAAGCGTGGACGATGTGCGCGCCCTGGGCGAATTTCTGATGCGCCGCCCGTACGAGGCTGCGCGCAATATCGCGATAATACCGCACGCGCAGATAATGACGCCTCAGGCGCAGAATGCGCTGCTTAAAACTTTGGAAACCCCGCCCGGCCAGAGCGTGATAATAATGACCTGCGATAACGTGCGCGCGATGCTGCCCACGATAATATCGCGCTGCCGGGTGATAAATTTTCAGCCGCTTCCGATGGAGACGGTGGAAAAATACCTGCTTAATAAGGGCGCTCTGCCCGAACGCGCGCATCTGCTTTCTGCGCTCAGCGGCGGCAGCATCGGCCGCGTGCTTGATATGGACGGCAACGAGGAATACTGGCGTGTGCGCAGTGCCGCGCTGGATGCGCTGGGCGCGCTGAAAGACTCGGCGGACGTCGCCGCGGCCACCGCGCCGCTGCGCGATATGCGCGATAAGACCGATTGGATACTGGATACGTTTGAAATTTACGCGCGCGACCTGATGCTTTACGGCCAGGCGCAGGCGCTCAATATAGACAGACAAAGACAACTTGACGCGCAGGCAAATTGCCTGAGCGGTTTGAATATGCTCTCGGGCGTTATTCGCGCCCGTGAAAGACTGAAAAGCAACGTGGGCTGGCCCGGCGTGCTGGACATGATATGCTTTGACGCGTTGGAGGGATAAAATGGCGATTGTTATAGGCGTGCGCTTTGCCAAGAACAGCAAGATATACTACTTCGACCCCAGCGACGTGTGGCCGGCGATAGGCGACGGCGTTATATGCGATACGTCGCGCGGGCCGGAATATGGCGTGGTCGCGGCCAGCGCGCGCGAGGTTGACGACGACATGCTGCAGCTGCCGCTGCGCAAGGTCATATCGATGGCGACCGAGGCCGACGTCGAACGCGTAAAGGCAAACGAAAAGCTGGGGCGCGAGGCGATGCTGACCTGCAAGGACAAGATCGTCGAGCACAAGCTGGAGATGAAGCTGATCGACGTGGAGGTCGCGTTCGACAACAGCAAGATGGTTTTCTACTTCACCGCAAACGGCCGCGTGGATTTCCGCGAACTGGTAAAGGACTTGGCCTCGATATTCAAAACCCGCATAGAACTGCGCCAGATCGGCGTGCGCGACGAGGCCAAGCTGCTGGGCGGCCTCGGGCCGTGCGGCAGACCCATATGCTGCGGCTCGTTCCTGAGCAATTTCCAGCCGGTTTCGATCAAGATGGCCAAGGAACAGAACCTGTCGCTCAATCCTACTAAAATATCCGGCCTGTGCGGCCGCCTGATGTGCTGCCTTAAATATGAGGAAGATTACTACGAGATGATGACCAAGCGCTTGCCGCGCGCGGGTCGCGACATAATGACCCCCGACGGACTGGGCACGGTCGTGGACATAGACGTACTGCGCGAAAAGGTCAAGGCGCGCATACAGCTGCCCGACAACACGTTCGATGTGCGCACGTATGAGTACGCCGACTGCTCGCGCCCCGAGCCGGGTGTACGCGCCGCCGCGGACGCCGCGCGCGCCGCCGCCGCCGCTGCAGCTCCCGCGCCTGCCGCCGAGCCGGAGCGCTCCGCACGCACGCGCGGCCGTCGCCCCGAGACGGACAGGCCCGCAGCCGATAAGCAGGAGCCTGAGCAGAAGCCGCGCCGCGACCGCCGCCGCAATAAGCCAGCCGAGGTGGAGGAAGATGCCGCAGTAAACGTGATGCCCGTGCCTGAAACTGACTTCAAGCCCGAGGACGCGGCTATCGACGTGACCGACGTTGACTTCGACGACGATATGATAGACGTGGGCGCAGAGGAGGACATAGACGAGGAACTGCGCGCCGAACGCGAGCTGCTCGCAATCGCCCATGCGCAAAACGCCGCCGCAGAGGCGCGCTTTGCCGATATGCAGCCGGATGAGACTACCGACGAAAAGGCCGATGAACCGGCAGCCGACGAACCGGCTGAACCCGCCGCGTCCGTATCCACCAATGCGGGACTGGATTATGAATCGATTGTCGATACAGTTGATGAAATAGTCGAGGAGACGGATACGGAAACCGTAGAGCTTGATGAAGGAGATGCGGCTGAATCCGATAGCGGGGAAGAAGCGGCCTCCACCGAGCCGGATGCGGATAATGCCGCCGAGCCGGAAGCGCCTGCCGACGGCAAGTAAACAGGCGCATAATGCGATCATGATGCGTGCGCAAATACTTAATTAGTCATGACTACTCTCCGGTAAAATCACAGCGAACCAATTGCTTTTACGCGGCGCTAGTGATAAAATATAGATGTTGGGTTAATAACCCGGCATTGCTTATGATATTAATTAGGAGGTGTATTTCTAATGGCTTATAAGATTTCCAGCGATTGCATCAAGTGTGGCGCTTGCGCGGGTGAGTGTCCCGTGTCCGCTATCTCCGAGGGTGATGAGAGCTACGTAATCGATGCCGATACCTGCATCGAGTGCGGCGCTTGCGCCGGCGTATGCCCTGTTGACGCCCCTAAGCCCGAATAATGTAAGGCATTTTAGCCCGACATATTTGCGGGGATAGTCTTAAAATGAGAATCCTGTCCGAGGTTCTGCCTTGGACGGGATTTTTTATTTTTTGCGGGTAAGGCAGGGCATGTTGAGGCAGGGCAACGGACTTGATTGGCATTTCTTCCTAATCTTATATGA
>USEE01000196.1 GCA_900553645.1 uncultured Eubacteriales bacterium | reverse complement strand
CGTTATCAGCAGCGTCTCAAGCGGCAGACCCAGTATAAGTCCCAGTATCGTGCCCAGCACCGCGTACCACAGGCATTCCAGCGACAGCATATGTATCATCTGCTTTCGGCTCATGCCCAGCGCGCGCAGCATACATATTTCGCGCTTGCGCGAGCTTAGATTGGTCTTTATGGTGTTTAGCAGGTTCATCGCGCATATCAGCATTATTACAGCCGTGAAGCCGTACAGGAATATGTCCATCACCTGCAAAAGCGCCCGGTTCTCGCGCATATACAGATATATGGTTTCTACCGTCCATTTGGACATGCCGCCGGTGTACGACAGCTCGGTAATCGCCTTGCACAATTCCGCCGCGCGCCCGTCCTGCGCCCTGAGCGCATATGTGCAGTACGCGTTTGCGCCCGCAGGGATGTTCCGGTCGGACGCGAATATAACTATGCTGCCCGTGTTTGAGCAGTACCAGGGCAGAGCCTTTAGCGTGCCCGCCACATTGTATGAAACGGCGGTTTCCGCGCCGCTTGCGGAGTTTAGTTCAACCGGCAGCCGGTCTCCCGGCTGGAGATTCATCGTTTCGTAGAGCTTAAGGCCGCTGCGCGATCCGACCAGCACCAGCTTCTGCATTACGACCGCCGCGCCGGGCTGACAAAACTCCTCGTAGGACGGCGCGCGCCCGTCGAACGTGAGCTGGCGGAACTCGCTTTCGCCTATAAAGCGCAGATTCGCGTACTTTGCCGAGCTTACGTCGTCATACAGCTGCACTACTTCGTCGGTAAACGCGCTGTCCGCGACGTTTAGCCTTACCGGGATGGTAAGCATACGGGCTATGTCCTTTGCGCTGTCGATTGCCTTTAGCTTTTTAAGAACCTGCCCGTCGCTATCGGCGTCTTGCTCCGCAGATACCGTCACATCCATGTTGGACGCGCTGGCGTACATGGAAAGCGAGGCCCTCATGCCGCTCGTAAAGCCGTTTATCAGCATGAAAAACGCTATGCTGCACGTCACGGACAGCAGCGTCGCGCGATACTTGCGCGGATTGCGGCGCATACTGCGCGCCGACATAAGTCCCGCAAACCCGAACGCGCGCTTCGTGAACCAACCGCCGCGCGCCTTCTTAATGTCCTGCCTCAGCGAAGCTTCGCCGCGCACCGCGCCCATCGGCGATACCTTTGCGCACTTGCGCGCGGGCGAGGCCGCAGCCAGCAGCACGCATATCAGACTTACACTGAGAGCCAGCGCAAACGGCCATGCCGCCCAGTGCAGCGTGAGCATTGACAGTAGCTCGCTGTCTATCGTGCGTATTACCGCGAATATTACCTGCATCGCGACTATCGTACCCGCCACGCCCACCGGCGCGGCTATACCCCATGTAATAAAAGCCTCACAGCGCACTATCGAGCGTATGCTCTTGCGGCTTGCGCCCAGGCAGCGCAGTATGCCGAACTGCTGCAGCTTTTCATCCACAGATATGGCGAATGTGTTGCGCACGACCATCATCATCATGCCTAATATGATTGAAATCAGCAGTGCGCAGGTTATGATAAGCGACGACTGCACGGCGCTGTCCATGCCCTGCACGTTGTACATTATTAGCCCGTAATTGTCATCAATGCTGACCTTGCCCGCCAGCCCGGCCTGTTCCACGGCATTTTCGACCGCCGCGCGGTAATCCGATGTCAGACTGCGCAGCTTGACGCGCGCGGTCAAACTATGCGCGCCGCCGTCGGGCAGCGAAAATGCGAAAAACGCGCGCAGGGGGCTGGTCGTAACGTCGACAAAGCCCACGACCGTGTATGTGCGCGTGCCGGTCTGAGTAAACGTATACGTGTCGTCGTCGGAGTTGTAAGAGTCTTCCTGATAATCCAGCGCGCCCACCGGCAGCGTAATGGTATCGCCCAGCGAGGGCGCGTTTTCAAACTTGCGCCGCGCGGATACGGATAGCGCGATTTCGTCCGCCGACTCGGGCAGCCGCCCGGCCTGCATGTTGTATTCGATGCTGCTCATGGCCACGTAATCGCTGTCGCCCTCATATATCCGCAAGAAGTAATCGGTTGACGGCGCTTCAGTGCCGTAATTTTGCTCGGATACGCGTCCGGCACCGCTGAAGCGCGCGTACAGGTCGTTTGAGTACACCGCCCCGGACTCAAACGCGCGATTTGCGATAAGCGTGCGCGCGTCCTCCCAGGAATCGATACCGCTTACGTCGTAATGCCAGTCGCCGCTGGCCAGTACCTGCGCGTTTACCATCATCATGCGGAAGCTGTCGGCCAGCACGCATGTGCCGCACACCAGCGCGATTGCCAGCGCAATGCCGAACGCAGTCAGGAACGTGCGCCGCTTCTGCTTGAACAGATACCGCTTTGCCCAGAAAAAACCGTTCATCAGCGCGCCTCCTTGCCTTGCGCCTGACTGAGCGCGGGGAAGGGGCGCGTCGCACGCGGCGTGTATATGCGCGTCGAGTCAACCGAAATCTGCGCCCAGCCATCGCCATCGGTATTGAAGCTGTTGCCGGATGCGGCCACCTGCTCGGACAGCGACTTTTCGCGCTCCTCGACGCGTCCGTCGCGTATGTGTATCACGCGGTCGGCCTGCGCGGCAACCTGCGGGTCGTGCGTTATCAGCACAAGCGTCTGGCCGCTTTCGTTCACGCTCTGGCGCATCAGGGCCACTATCTCGCGGCTGGTGCGGCTGTCCAGATTGCCGGTAGGCTCGTCGGCCAGTATCAGCGCGGGCTTGTGTATCATTGCGCGCGCGATGGCGACGCGCTGCTGCTGGCCGCCCGAGAGCTGGCTGGGGAGCTTGTTGCGCTTGTCAGAAAGCCCGATCTGCTTCAGTGCCGCATCGATCGCGCGCTTGTCCGGGCGTTTGCCGTCCAGCATCAGCGGCACGCCGATGTTCTCCTCTACGGTCAGCACAGGTATGATGTTGAAAAACTGAAATACAAACCCGATGCGCCGCCGTCTGAACGCGGCCAATTGCTCCTCGGTTTTGCGGGTAATGTCGGTGCCGTCGATAATCACGCGCCCGCTGCTGGGCCGGTCGATTGCGCCCAGCAGGTTGAGCAGCGTGCTCTTGCCGCTGCCCGACGCGCCGCATATCGCGACGAATTCGCCGCGTTCGATGGTTATATTGACGTCGTTCAGCGCGTGCACGGCGTTTTCGCCGGAGCCGTAGGTTTTGCATAGCTGCTCAGTGCGTATCCATTCCATATAATTAATCCTCCGATTGCGTAAATTCATCTGACAATGGATATTATCGCGCGTCAAGGTGAATCTAAAGTGAATTGAAGCTTGCGATTTCGCAAGATAAGGGGAGTGGGGATTAAAGTTGGATGAGTGCGTGGTTGCATGGGGAAGTGGTGAAGTGGTATAATTATGGCAGATTTTGGATTAAATCCTAAAATAGTCGAACGCTTCGACTTATATAGAGGGCAGCATGAGTTACAATAAGACGCTGAATATCCTGATTTTCGACAGCAACCCGAACGGGCTTATTATGGGAGAAGTATCAAACTGGAACGGCCGCGTGTATAAAATGACAAGGGATGCGCTTGCGGATTTCTCCAGGCGCGTCGATGCACAGAACACAGGCGTATATTTCCTTTTTGGGCGCGACGATGAAATGAACGATACGATATACATCGGCGAAGCGGAACAGATGCTTACAAGGCTGAAACAGCATATCAACGACCATGAGGAATGGAACGAGTGCATTGCGGTAATAAGCAAAGACAATCACTTGAATAAGGCGCATGTAAAGCACCTCGAATTTGATTTTTATCAGCTCGCATTGCAGGCAAATCGCTTTCGCGTGACAAACGTCGTTGTGCCGACGCGCAGCAGCGTTTCGGAATACGATGAAGCTATGCTGGAGGAGTTTATAGGATATACGCTGCTTCTGGTCAATACGCTGGGATATAAGGCGTTTGAAAAAATCGGTATTACAGTTACAACTCCTCAAATACCGCCGCAGACGTCGGAGTGCGAGTTCTTTATTAAAAGCGCGCGGGGAGCAGATGCCAGGGGAATATCTGTTTCAGGCGGATTTACTGTATTAAAAGGCTCAAAGGCGGCAAGCAGCGTTACGTTAAGCATTCCGCCTGCGCTTCAGAATATGCGGGATAAATTAGAGTGTGTCTCAAAAATTCCTTAATCCG
>USEE01000195.1 GCA_900553645.1 uncultured Eubacteriales bacterium | reverse complement strand
GTCGGAGAGCTTCATATCGCCCGGCCATTTGCGCGCGCCGGCGCTCACGAACGGATTGATTGACAGCAAACCGCGCGTTAAAAGAGAAAAATCAAACGGCGCATAGCGCAGAAACGCGCTCAGGTTGCGCGAAAACATGAAAGCCCCTCCTTTGATTTTATTATTCGGAATATTTGGCGCGCTCGCCGCCGATCAGCGGCGGACGGCACAGCGCCGCGGTTACATGCGCGCATCCGATCTCGCCGTGCTCCAGCCTTACCGGCACCGCCACGCGCCTCAGGTGCATACCTATCAGCGTGTCGCCTATGTCCAGTCCCGCGTCGGCGCGCACCTCCTCAACCAATATCGGGTCGTCCATCAGCGCCCATACGCCCGTGCCGAACGAGCCGCCCGCCTTGGGCTGGGGCACCGCCCACACCTCGGTATAGCCCATGCGCTTCGCATCGGCGCGCTCCATAACCAGCGCGCGGTTGAGGTGTTCGCAGCACTGCGCCGCCAGCGCGCAGTTATGCGCCTTTGCCGAGTCCAGCGCCGCGCGCGCAATGGCCGCGCCCGCCTCGGGCGAGGAGTCGTGGCCGATGTGGCCGCCCAGCGCCTCGCTGGACGAACAGCCCACGACGAGCAGTTCAGGCGTATAAAACGGGCGCACAGCGCGTTCAAGGAGTTCATCCAGCGCCGCGCGCGTCTGATCGTAAAGCGTTTGTATATCCATATTAATCAGCCTCCAGCAATGTCCTGCATAATATTATACACCCTGTGCCCAAAATCGCAATGGCCGCAGCGCTCCCCTCACCCATTTTACATCGGGCTATGAGAAAGCTGCGGCCTTGATTATGCCTGAGTGCGTTCGTTTTCTCGATTTAAGGCAGGCAATGTTCGGGTTTGCTTGGACGGCTTATATAAGCCTCAAGTACTGCGCCGCGACATAGCCCTTCAACGTGCCCACGCTTACCTCGACCCAGCCGTCGCCCAATTCGCTTATGACTATCAGCGGCTGGCCGTTCTGCAGGGCGTAAAGTATCTGCGAGGCAGTGGACGGCTCGGCGCGCAGATTGAGCGTGGATGCGTCGCTGCCCAGCGCGACCTCGGCATAGAACGCGCCGTCGGGCAGATCGCCCACGGGTATGTAGGTGGGGCGCGGCGTAGGCTCGGCGGTGGGACGCGGCGTGGCGGCGGCCTCCTCCACTATCGCAGGCAGTATTGAGGGCGCATACTCGCGCGTCACGAACTCCATGCCCGGATAGTAGAACGTAAGTATCTGATTGTAATCCCACGAATACTGACCCGCCATGTATTCCGCGCCGCGCTGACTCATGCCCAGTCCGTGGCCGAAGCGCCGCGACTCTATTATGAAGCGGTCGCTTTGCTCCGACACGGTGATTATCTCGTTGTCGGCGCGGTTTATCGACAGGCCCAGCGCGTCCTCAACGTCGTCGAATATGTCCAGATCGACCGTGAATTCATTGCCCAGCAATTTCATATCGCCCAGAGTTATGCCGGGCTGCTCAGTCGCCGCCGGATCGGGCGTGACCGCCGGGTCTGCGGTAGGCGTTTCGAGCACCGGGCGCGCCATTACGCGCACCTTGAGGCGAAGTTTTGTCATCACGCGGCTGGGCACGTCGTACTTGGGCGTGTGGGGCTTTGCGTAAAGCACGTCCACGACGGTTATGTTCTCGGCGGAGTCATCATATCCCAGCGCGGCCAGCTGTTCGCCCAGCGCGGCCTTAATCAGCGCGTCCAGTCCCTCGGGCAGTTCGGTGCCCGTGCCGGGCTGCTTGTATATCGCGGCGGTCTTTACGCGGCTTTGCTGGTTATGCAGGTCGTATGGGTCGATGCGCATGTCGAGGTAGTCGTAATTCGCGTTTTCCTCGCCGAACGCGTTTTTATAAAGATCGGTCTGGCCGCCGTTGGACGCGGAGTAGAAGCATTCGCTCAGATTGCCGTTATACGTGCCCACCAGTCCCGCGGTTGCGCTCACCGCCGCGGCCGCGTTGGTGTACTGGGATTCATAGCCGCGGAAGACCTGATCGCTGGTATTATCGTACACGTCGTAATCGCGAGACGCATTACGGCGGCGCAGCGCGTATGTGCGCGCGGCCACTGCCTGCGCCTTGAGCGCCTCAATCGGGAACGAGTCGCTCATCTCGTATGGCACAACGCCCTTCAGATAGTCCTCTATAAATATAGACAGCACCATGCGCAGTTCGCCGTCCACGACCGTCACGTTCAGGTCGCCCTCGTACAGGCCGCTAACGTTGCCTATGCGCAGTCCGTTTTCGCCGGTGGTCTGATGGCGGGTCAGCATGAAGCCTGCGCCCATGTGCATGGTCATGCCCTGATAGGTGAGCACGGGTTCGCCGTCCGATACGAATACGTGAAGCTTGGAGCCGCGCTCGAAACGAAAGCCCGAGTTGGCGTTTATGGAATAGCTGCCGTTCAGGGTTATATCGATCTCGGTCAGGCCCGTACCGGGGTATGTCAGCAGCACGCGCACCGTGCCGTCCTCCACGGTCGATTGAGCATCGGTCGGGGCGGTGGTATCGGTTGGCAGCGCGTCGGCGAATGCGCCGCCGCATATCATCATCATTGCCATCAGCAATGCCAGTATCGTCTTTAATCTGTGCGTCACTTTACAGCCTCCTCTTTTGCATATGATATGCCCGGTTGGTCCAGGATATATCGCAGGAATAGCACACCCGGTTTGACGCACGGGCGCAGGTCTGTGTTCCACCTTAGATTATATCACAGCTCATGTTATACCGCCACACGATTAATCGGGGCGATATTCGGGCAAAATACGGGCGTGGAGGTATTTGAGGCCGGCGCATTGCGCCAACTGCCCTGTTCAGCCTGAATTTTATTGGAGGTAATTTTATGCAGCATGACAGCATTGAGCGGCGCACGCGCATTGTGCGGATTGTGGCGCTGGCAACGGTATTATGTGCGATATGCGCCCTGGCGATTGCGGTATATTCGCGTGGGCGCGGGCGCGTGACGTTTAACACGGCGCAATTGGTATTTGCACGGGAGGAAGATGTGGTTTGTCAGTGATCTACCTGCAATTCAAATCCGAATTTGAGGCGCGTCCCGGCGCGAAGGTACATTTAAGCGACATTGCGCGCGTATCGCCGTCGGACGATGAGATAGCCGCGTTGGAGTTCGACATACCCAAGCGCGGGCGGTCTGTAGACGCGGTAGAGCTGGCGGCGCGCGTAAGCGAAGTGAGGCCGCGGGCGCGCATCGAGCTATTGGGCGCAGGCGGGATATTCGTATCGCGGCCGCGCCCGCGGCGGGGCTTATCTGCCTTTTTAATTAAGGCATTACTGGTACTGTTTTTATTCGGCGGCGCGGCGATGGGGATAACGTTCTTTCATGCGGACGTGAACATGTTGGACGCACAGCAGGCGTTGGTTTCGGCTTTAGGCGGGGGCGAGCTTACTCCGATGGAGCTGGCCATCCCCTATTCCATCGGCGTATTTGTGGGCATAGGCGCGTTCTTCTTATTAGGCGGCAAATCGAAGTCGCCGCTGGCGCTCAAGCTGCGCGACTACCGTAAGCAGTTAGAGCAAGCCGATTCAGGCGACAAGGGCGAGTAAGGAGCGACATCAATGAAAGCGCTATCCACAGCAATCGCGGCAATATCCGGCCTTACGGCAGGCACGGCGTTTTGCGGCGGCATACTAGCCTTAGGCATAATAGTACGCGCGATGGCGCTATGCGATGCGCGCAGCGCGAACTGGGGCTGGGCATTCGCCCTAGGTGCAGCCACAATGTCCTACCTATACCTATCCGGCGCATCAATCCCGCTGGGCGCATGGGCCGGCTGGTTGGCGCTATTAATCGGCGGCGCATTCGTAGGCATGAGCGCGGCGGCCTTAGCCGAGCTAATGGAGCTAATGCTGGTCAACTCGCGGGTACGAGGACTTGCTCTCCCCGCAGTAATCGCGCTTATGTTCGGAAAGGTAATCGGGGCGATCTGGGCCGCGGCTGCGGGGGTGTGAAGGGAGACATGCAAGCCACAGCTTCCCGACAGCGGACAAATTCAAGCACTTACCTATGAAAAACAAGTTTCCCGCGCGTTCCGCAAATCGCAAAACACGCGGGAGGTTATGTGCCATCATTGGTTTTAGAGTGTGTCTCAAGCGGAACAATCCGC
>USEE01000194.1 GCA_900553645.1 uncultured Eubacteriales bacterium | reverse complement strand
CGAAACGCGAAACCGAAACGCTCGGCGTATGCCTCAACATGAACGCTTAGGCAGTATTTCTCCGCTAATTTTAAGGCAATTGGTAAAGTCACAGCGCTTCTCAATCTGCCTTAAAGCAAAAAATGCGCGCCGACGGCCTTAACCATCGACGCACAAAACCTTACATTATAAGTATGCCAACCAGTACGCCCAGCAGCGCGCCCACGACCACCTCGAACGGCGTATGGCCGATCAGTTCCTTCAGGTGCATCTGCGTCAGGCCGCTGCCGCGCTTCATCATGTCCTGAATGATCTTGTTTATCGCGGCGGCCTGCTTGCCGGCCGAGCGCCTCACGCCCGCCGCGTCATACATTACGATCAGCGCCAGCGCTACCGAGATTGCAAACTCGACGCTCTGAAACCCGCGCGATATGCCCACCGACGTGGCCAGCGCGCATATGAACGAAGAATGCGACGACGGCATACCGCCCGAGCCGAACATGCGCGAGAAGTCCCAGCGCTTATGTATTATGAAAGTCAGAATCACCTTAAACACCTGCGCCACAAACCAGCCGGTCAGGGCCGCCAGCAGCACGCGGTTGGCAAGTAGTGCCTCAAACCCGTCCAAGTAACTGCCCCCTTGTTATCTGTCGCGGCACGCCATTTCTTCCAGCGCACAGGCCAGAAAGCCGCTGTCAGGTATAGATTTAAGCGCTTCGCCCGCCTGACGCTTGAGGTCGTCGCGCATCATGAGCGTGCGCTCCACGCCATAAAGCGTTATGTAAGTAAGCTTGCCGCTCTCGGCGTCCTTGCCCACATGCTTGCCCAGCGCCGCGCTGTCGCCGCATACGTCCAGATAGTCGTCCACCACCTGGAATAGCAGTCCAAACGGCTCAGCAAAGCGCATCAGCTTCATGCGCGTATCCTCGCCCGCGCCCGCCAGCTCACACGCCGCCTCAAACGCCGCCATTATCATGCGCGCGGTCTTGCGCTCGTGTATGTATGCTAACATCTCGCGCGCCGACGCGTCCACATTTGGCTTTACTATGCCCTTATATCCGTCCTCGCCCGCGCGTTCGCACGCCAGATCGGCGCACTGCCCGGCAACCATGCCGCCGCAGCCCGCCGCCGACGCGATGCGCTCCAATGCCCGCATTTCGCGCAGCGCTGCCTCGACGCCGCGCTTTACCGCGTCGCCCAGCACGCATTCAAACGCATACGTCAGCAGTCCGTCGCCCGCAAGTATCGCCTGACCATCGCCGAACACGACGTGATTGGTCGGCTTGCCGCGGCGCAGCGTGTCGCCGTCCATCGCGGGCAAATCGTCGTGAATCAGCGAATATGTATGTATCATCTCCAGCGCGCAGGCACACACGCTCGCGCCCTCGCCGCCGCCCAGCATGTCCGCCGCCGCCAGCAGCAGTACGGGTCTAAGCCGCTTGCCGCCCGCCAGCAGCGAATACCGCATCGACTCGGCCAGCAGCGCGGGTATCTCACTTTTGCCGGGTTCGGGTAAGAGTCTTCGCAGTTCGCACTCTATCGTTTCGCGGTACTCCGCCGTTTTTTTCAGATACTCGTCATGCGTCATTTTTCCGCCTCCTGCGAGTCGGCATCCTCGTCCTCGCCCAGCACCTTTAGCTGCTGGCGCGCGCCCTCAAGCTGCTTATGCAATGCGCGCGTGAGTTCCACGCCCTGTTTATATGCCTCGATGGATTTGTCCAGCGGCATATCGCCCTGCTCCAGCGCGGCGATTACCTCTTCAAGCTGTTCCAGCTGCTTTTCAAATCCGGGCTGTTTTTGCGTCTTGGCCATAATCATCCTCCGCGCTCGTCGCTAATGTCCACCGTCAGTGCGTTCACCGTGCCGCCGCGCATCCTTACGCCCAGCATGTTGCCCGGCTGAACGTCATGCGCGTTCGATACCGGCGCGCCGCCCACGGTCACTATGGCATAGCCACGCTGTAAAACGTTATCGGGATTGAGCGCGCGCAATCGCCCTTCCAGCGCGTCGATTTTGCTCTCTCTCGCACTCATTCCGCGCAGTGCCTCCGCGTTAAGGCGCGCTTCCAGCTCGGCGACGTGCTTTGCCTTAACATCAATCTGCGGCGCGGGATTAAAGCGAACCAGTGCCGATTCCGCGCTTTGCACGCGCGCTTCGTAATGCTTTAAGAGCGTGTCGCTTAGCAGTCCGAGCCTGTGTTCCAGCGCGTCCAGCCGCGCCGCGCACACGTCCAGCCTGCCGCGCGGGCCGAGCGTTTCCAGCCGCGACTTGGCGCGTTCTATCCGCGCGTCATACCTGTCCAGCATGGAGCCGAGCGCGCGGTTTAACTGACTCAGCCGCATATCGAGCATACGCTCGATTTCGCCCCGGTCGGCTATCGCCAGTTCAGCCGCCACCGACGGCGTTGCGGCACGCACGTCGGATACGAAGTCGGCTATCGTAAAGTCAACCTCGTGGCCGACCGCCGAAATCACCGGCGTTTTACACGCGAATATCGCGCGCGCGACTACTTCCTCATTAAAGGCCCACAAGTCCTCGATCGAACCGCCGCCGCGTCCCACAATGAGCACATCGAAGTTCAGCCTGTCCATGCGCGCAATCGCGCGGGCAATCTCGCCCGCCGCCGCGCCGCCCTGCACGTTGACCGGGCACAGCGTAAGTCTGACCGTCGGGTCGCGCCGCGCGGCCACGGTCTGAATGTCGTGCACGACCGCGCCGGTGGGCGACGTGACTATGCCCACATTGCGCGCGCACATCGGAATGGGCTTTTTAAGCGACTGGTCGAAAAGACCTTCGCGCATCAGCCGCTCCTTGAGCCGTTCAAACCGTGCGAACAGGTCGCCCTGACCGTCGGGTCTTAACCGCTCGGCATAGAACTGATACTTGCCCGCCGCAGCGTAGAGCGACACGCTGCCCTCGGCGATTACCTGCTGACCGTCCGCGGGGCGGAAGTCGAGGTTCATTACCTTATCGCGGAACATCGCCACATCTATGCGCGCGTTTTCGTCCTTTAGCGTAAAGTACATGTGCCCGCTCGAATGGCGCTTCAGCCCGGATATTTCGCCGCGCAGTTTTACGCTTCTGAGCATCGGATCGGCTGACAGCGAACGGCGCACGTATTCGTTCAGATCCGTTACGCTCAACGTCCAATCGGGCGCGTCATTCCATGCCATATTGCACTCGTGTCACGTCAATCGTGTTGCGCATAAGTTCGGTTATAGTCATGGGGCCTACTCCGCCGGGCACGGGCGTTATCCAACCCGCGACTTCGCAGGCCGAATCGAAATCCACATCGCCCACCAGCCTGCCATCCACGCGGTTTATGCCCACGTCGATCACTACCGCGCCCGGCTTAATCATGTCGCCGGTTATCATGCGCGGCCTGCCCACTGCCGCAACCAGTATATCGGCGCGGCGCGTTACCTCGGCGAGGTTCTTTGTGCGCGAGTGGCAGATCGTCACGGTTGCGTTGTTTTGCAAAAGCAGCATCGCCATGGGCTTGCCAACGATATTGCTGCGCCCCACGACGACCGCCTCCGCGCCCTCGATACTCACGCCGGTCGTGCGTATCAGGTCGAGACAGCCCGCGGGCGTACACGCGACGGTGCCGCGCTCGCCCTGCATCAGCCGTCCCGCGTTGACAGCGTGGAAGCCGTCCACGTCCTTTTCGGGGCTTATGCGGCGCAATACTTCGCCCTCGTCGATTGTCCCAGGCAAAGGCAGCTGAACAAGTATGCCGTTAACGCTTTTGTCGGCGTTAAGCTCGTCCACGCGCCTGATAAGTTCTTCCTGAGAAGTGGTTTCAGGCAGACGCAGAAGTATGCTGTCCATGCCGAGCTGTCTGCACGCGCGCTCCTTGTTGCGCACGTACACCTTGCTGGCCGGGTCCTCGCCCACGATTATTACCGCGAGGCAGGGCTTCATGCCTTTTTCCGACATGGCCGCAACCTCGGCCTTCATGTCTTCGCGTAGACGTTCGGAAATAGCCTTGCCGTCGATTATCTGTGCAGCCATGTTATGTCCCCCTTCGCCCGTTTAAGCCTCCAGCTCGCGGCCGATGGCACCCAGCACGCCGTTTATCAGCGGCGCGGCCTTTTCGGTCGAATACGTGTGGCTCAGTTCCAGTGCCTCGTTGATCGAGGTTGCGGTCGCGACGTCGGCCATGTACTTCATCTCAAACA
>USEE01000193.1 GCA_900553645.1 uncultured Eubacteriales bacterium | reverse complement strand
ACTATGAGCGCAGCGCTGACCGAGAGCACGACCTTTGCGTGCATGGAAAGCCTGCGCCAGCGGAAGCGCTTGGCAAATAGCTCGTGTATTACGAGAAAGCCTATGCCGCCTGCGAATATCAGCGCGCAGGTTATTATGTTTAGCAGCACGTCTTCCTTGTAGGGCGTCATACTGCGCCCGCCGCCCAGTATGTCAAATCCGGAATTGTTGAATGCCGCGACCGAATGAAACAGGCTTATTCCAATCGCGCGCGGCAAAGGGTAATCGCGTGCAAACACTATAAGGCTCAGCGCCGCACCGGTAAGCTCAAACGCGACCGTCGTAAAAAACACGTTTTTTATAAAGCGCACGATGCCCTTTCCCGAGAAAAGGTTCATCGATTCGCGTATGAGCGCGCGCTCGCGCAGGTTAAACTTGCGCCCCGTCGCGAGCATTACGCCCGCGCCCATAAGCGCCACGCCCAGCCCGCCTATCTGCATCAAAAGCCCAACAAAAAACTGCCCCAGCGGCGTGAACGTGTCGGCCACGTCCACCGTAACCAGTCCAGTCACGCATACGGCGCTTGCCGCCGTATATAGCGCGTCGATATAATTAAGCGCGATCCCGCGCCGAACGCATACGGGCAGCATAATCAGCCCCGATCCTATGAGTATCACAAGCGCAAACCCCAGCGCGACTATGCGCGCGGGCGACATACGCTATAATAATCTGTATCCGGCGATATTTCAATATTGCGGCTGTTAAATCTCCCGCAAACGCCGCTTGCAAATAATTTACGTGCATACCGATGTTAATTCACGATTTTTTCAGTATGTCAAGCGACAAATTCATATCAGTGTCAAAATGATAAGGTAGAATAGCACAAAGAGGAGGTAAGCCATGAAAGCTCCTAAAAATACTAAAAAGCCAATGATTATATACGGCCTGATCGTGCTCATTGCGCTGGTAATGATAAACTATATACTCATGCCCAGCCTGTTCAGCACGCCAACTGCCGACATCGACTATAAGTCGTTTCTGACTCTGGTCAAGAGCGGCCAGGTCGATACCGTGGAGATAGGCGATACTTATCTGTCCGCGCTGGTGCGCGACAAGAGCGGTCAGTCCGTGATCTACCGCACGGGTCTGATAAACGATTCCAAGCTGGTCGATCGTCTGCTCGACGCAAACGTCAAGTTCGGCAAGGTGGTTTCGCAGGAAATTTCACCAATCGTTTCGCTGATAATCGGCTATGTGCTGCCGCTTGCGATGTTCATCGGCCTTGGCTATCTTATGACGCGTATGCTGACAAAGCGCATGGGCGGCGGTGCGGGCGCGATGTCGTTCGGCAAGGCTAATGCCAAGATATACGTCGAGGCACAGACCGGCAAGACCTTTGCGGACGTTGCAGGTCAGGACGAAGCCAAGGAAGCGTTGGTCGAGGTGGTCGACTTCCTGCACAACCCCAAGCGATATGAAGACATAGGCGCGACGATCCCCAAGGGCGTGCTGCTGGTGGGCCCTCCCGGCACGGGCAAAACCCTGCTGGCCAAAGCGGTAGCGGGCGAGGCCAAGGTGCCGTTCTTCTCAATCTCCGGCTCGGAATTTGTTGAGATGTTTGTAGGCATGGGCGCGGCTAAGGTGCGCGACTTGTTCAAGCAGGCCAACGAAAAAGCCCCCTGCATAGTATTCATCGACGAAATCGATACGATCGGCAAGCGCCGCGACGGCCCCTCGGCACTGAGCGGCAACGACGAGCGCGAACAGACCTTAAATCAGCTGCTCAGTGAAATGGACGGCTTCGATTCGCGCAAGGGCGTTATACTGCTCGCGGCCACCAACCGCCCCGAAATACTGGATAAGGCGCTGCTGCGCCCCGGTCGTTTCGACCGCCGCGTGCAGGTGGAACTGCCCGACCTCAAGGGCCGCACCGACATACTGGCTGTGCATGGCCGTAAGGTGCATCTGGGCGAGAACGTAAACTTTGAGGCGATAGCGCGCGCAACTGTGGGAGCGTCGGGCGCTGACCTTGCCAACATAGTGAATGAATCCGCACTGCGCGCCGTGCGGCTGGGGCGCAATCAGGTGTCTCAGGCAGACCTTGAGGAGGCCGTCGAAACCGTAATCGCGGGCGCACAGCGCAAAAATGCCGTCATTTCTCAGCGCGAAAAGCGTATGGGCGCCTATCACGAAATCGGCCACGCGCTGGTCGCTGCCAAGCAGTCGGACTCCGCGCCCGTGCATAAGATAACCATAGTGCCGCGCACGTCGGGCGCGCTGGGCTACACCATGCAGGTCGAAAGCGAGGAAACCCGCATGATGACCCGCAACGAGGCCATGAGCCGCCTCGCGACGCTGACTGCGGGCCGCGCCGCCGAGGAGCTGGTGCTGGGCACATGCTCATCGGGCGCGTCCAACGACATCGAACAGGCCACCAAACTGGCGCGCGCAATGGTAACGCGCATGGGCATGAGCGAGCAGTTCGACATGATGTCGCTGGAGACGGTCAACAATCAGTACCTGGGCGGCGACGCGGCGCTGGCGTGCTCCAACGAAACCGCGGCGCAGATTGATCAGGTAGTGCTGAACTACATCAAATCGGCGCATGCCAAGGCTACCGAAATACTGCGCGACAACGTATCCACGCTGCACAGACTGAGCGAGTACCTGCTCCAGAAGGAAACCATAACCGGCGAGGAATTTATGCAGCTGCTCAATCAGGAAGAGAACAAAATCTGACTAAAGCGCATATAACAATTGAAAGCGTCCGCTTTGCAAAAGGCGGGCGCTTTAATTATGGTAATCAATGTGCATTAAAATTTATATCTGAACAGCAAAATGCGCCCGACAGGAATTAAATCCCACCGGGCGCACATATTTATATGCGTTTGGGTAAATCATGATTGCGGTGAGGCATCATTCATGACTGATGCCTCAACAAGCAAACCCGCAATCAATTGTGTTTGAATCAGTCCAGATCGCTGGTAGCGTCAAACAGCGCCTCGGGCTTGTCGAAGCCGTCCAGCTCCAGCACGATGATCTCGTTGTCGCCCTGCTTCATGAACGGCGCGGGCAGGTATGCCGAATGCTGCGGGCCGACCTCCCAGTAGCGGCTGAGTATGCGGCCGTTTACGAATATTACGCCCTTCTTGAAGCCAGGCAGCTTTACAAACGTATCCTCGGGCTGGCCCTCGACCTTGAGCGTCGCGCGCATGAACAGCGGCGTGCCGTCAAACGCGGGTACGCCCGCTTTGAATTCGACCTTGCTCAGATCGGTAAGGCCCAGCGGGTAGTGATCCCACTGATACACAAACGCCTGTCCCAGACGTATGCCCTCGGTGACGCCCTTACGGTCCATAAGATGGAAGCCGTAGTTGGTGCGACCCATGTTTTCCACCAGTATGTCAAGGTCGCAGCCCTCGCGCGGCACGGCGATTTTGACCTGCGGCTCCTTGTCGTTGCGGTACTGTATGCCCATGAACTTGCCGTTCACATAGATGTGAGCGCGGTCGTGTACGTCCTGCAGCACAACGGGCAGCTCCTCACGCGGGCCGGATACGTGCGTGTGGTACAGCACAAAGCCATAGCCCAGATCCAGCTCCTCCATAGTGAGCGGCGCGGCGGCATGTACGGGCGTGGAGAGTACGTTCAGATTGTCCATCAGTCGTGCGGACTCGGTAAAGGTCAGTGTGCCATACTTCTTTGTGGGGATAGGCGCGGGCAGCTCGGTACTGGTGTCGCCGCCAAACTCCTTTATCACCTCGCGGAACAGCTCGTACTTGGGCGTAATTGCGCCGTTCTCATTCACGGGCGCATCGTCGTCGTAGCTGTTCACGGTGGGCTGATATTCATCATAGTTGTTCGCGCCGTTCATGAAGCCGAAGTTGGTGCCGCCGTGGAACATGTACGCTGACACGCTCGCACCGGCCGCGAGTATCTCGCGCAGGCTTTCTGTCGCGTCCTTAGGGTCGCGGGCGTGATGCTCCTCGGTCCAGTGGTCGAACCAGCCGTTCCAGAATTCGCAGCACATCAGCGGGCCTTCGGGCTGATGCTCGCGCAGCTTGGCAAACTGGCCCTCGGCGCGCGAGCCGAAGTTGGCGGTCTTGTGAATGTCGGGCAGGGTGCCGCCGGTCAGCATGAAATCGGTCGCGCCGTCGGACGTGAACAGCGGCACGTCTATGCCGCGCGCACGCATAC
>USEE01000192.1 GCA_900553645.1 uncultured Eubacteriales bacterium | reverse complement strand
ATAGTGCTGTTTCTGATATTCAGGAAGAAGGTCATGGAGGGCGTGTCCAGGGGAGGTACAAAGGGATGAGAAGCAGGCTTGGACGCGCAGTATCGATGTGCTTGGCGCTGATTATGATGATGGCGCTGCTGACCGGCTGTCATGGCTCAAAAGAGTCCAGCGAGTTCCAGACGCCCGAGGCGTTTGACGAATCGCGCGACTACGAGATAACCTTCTGGGCCAAGAACGACACCAACAAGGCGCAGACCCAGATTTACGAGCAGGCCATAAATGATTTTCAGGCGCTTTATCCTAATATACATGTGACGATACGTCTGTACACCGACTATGGCCGCATATATAACGACGTAATCACCAATATATCGACCGGCACTACGCCAAACGTGTGCATAACCTACCCCGACCACATAGCCACCTACATGACCGGCCAAAACGTCGTCGTGCCGCTGGAAGGCCTGATGAGCGACGCGAAGTACGGCATGGGCGGCAGTGAGATAAAGTTCGACGCGCCCACTCAGGACGAGGTAATACCGCAGTTCTTAAAGGAATGCGAAATTGCGGGCGCGCATTACGCCCTGCCGTTCATGCGCTCCACCGAGGTATGCTATATCAATAAGGATTACGTCGAACAGCTGGGATATGAACTGCCCGATGTGCTTACTTGGGACTTCATATGGGAGGTATCCGACGCGGCCGCAAAGAAAAACGACGACGGCACATATGCCCTCAATGGCCAGAACGTCATGATTCCCTTCATATATAAGTCCACCGACAATATGATGATTCAGATGCTCCGTCAGCGCGGCGCGGGCTATTCCAACGATGACGGCGAGATACTGATATTCAACGACACCACGCGCGAACTGCTCTATACCATCGCCGACCACGTAAAGACCGGCGCGTTCTCCACCTTCAAAATATCCAGCTACCCCGCCAACTACCTTAACGCGGGTCAGTGCGTGTTCGCGATCGACTCCACCGCGGGTTCAACGTGGATGGGCATGAACGCGCCGCTGTCCGATATAAGCGAGGACAAGCTGGTCGAGTTCGAAACCGCGGTGCGCATGATACCGCAGTTCGACCCGGACAACCCGCAGATGATCTCGCAGGGCCCGTCGGTGTGCATATTCAATAAGCCCGATTCTCAGGAGGTACTCGCGTCGTGGCTGTTCGTGCAATACCTGCTGAGCAACGACGTGCAGATCGCCTATTCCGAGACTGAGGGTTATGTGCCCGTCACGTCCAAGGCACAGTCCGCGCCCGAATATCAGGACTACATAGCGCGCGGGGGCGAGGACGATAACGAGCATTACAAGGTCAAGATCGATGCCGCGCAAATGCTGCTGAACCACGCGGCAGATACCTTCATCACGCCCGTGTTCAACGGCTCAACCTCCTTGCGCGACGCGGCGGGGCAGATGATCGAGAACGTCACCAAGTCCATACGCCGCAAGGAAGAGATAAACGACGCGTATATGGATAAGCTGTTCGACGACGTGAAGGCGTTGTACCGGCTGGATCAGGGCGCGGCGAATGCGTCGGGCCAGCAGGAATTGGGGCCGCTGCCGGGCGCGTCGGTGGCGCTGCTGTGCGCGCTGGCAGCCGCATGGCTGCTGATGGGCGCATGGGCGATAGCGCGTGCAGTAAAACACAAAAGAACCAATGAATAGTAAACAGAAATATAATTGAAAAAATACTTTTTAGGAGTATAATGTGTATGTCCGCAAGGACGACGATTTGAACAGGGGAGGAACTGTTTTATGAAAAAGTTTCTTGGTATCATACTGGCCGTTGCCATGATGATGGCCATGCCCGCCTGCGTGCTGGCGGACAGCGCCGATGCGGCGACCGAACCCGCGGCTACCTCTGAACCCAAGTCCGAAGGCGTCATGACCTACGACGAGTACGTCGCCGCCGATCTGGACAGCCAGGTTGTTGTCGAGACCTATGTACAGGCCAAGCAGTCCTGGTGGGAGGACAAGGCTACCTTCTATACTCAGGATATGGACGGCGCTTACTTCGTCTACAATATGCCCTGCACTCAGGAAGAGTACGACGCTCTGGTTCCCGGCACCAAGATCAAGGTAACGGGCTACAAGGCCGAGTGGTCGGGCGAGGTTGAAATCATCGACGCTACCTATGAGATAGAAGAGGGCGAGTACATTGCTCCCGCGACCGATGTGACCGAGCTGCTGGGCACCGACGAGCTGATTAACTATCAGAACCGTTTCGTAAGCTTCAAGGGCATGACCGTTGAGGCCGCCGATGACAACGGCGCAGCGTTCCTGTACAACTGGGACGGCTCCGGCACTCAGGGCGACGACCTGTACTTCAATGTTTCGCTGAACGGCACCACATACACCTTCACTGTCGAGAGCTACCTGTGCGGCAGCGACACCGACGTGTATAAGGCTGTTGAGGCGCTGAACGTGGGCGACAAGGTGGATATGGAAGGCTTCCTGTATTGGTACGAGGGCGTCAATCCCCACATCATCGTCGTTACTCCCGCCGCTGAATAATATAGAGTAATTGAAACCGCCGCGGTCGATTGGCTGCGGCGGTTTTGCTTTTTTGGATTAAACGGCAATCGCGCAGAGATAATCGCCCTGCGCACGCTTGACATCGCGCTTTAACGGTGTTATCCTGACGGCATTGGATTTAATCAGGTGCGGAGGAAGATATATGAACGAAAATGTAAAAGACACGGTGCGCAGCATCATGAACGATCTAGGCGCGGCTGACAACGCCCCAAACCGCGACTGCGCCGCATATGCGGCCGACCGCCTGACCGGCAGGGTGTGCCCAAGCGACCGCGACGACCTTAAACTTGCGATAGAAAACATGACCGGCGGCGCAAATACCGTACTGTACGACAACGCGGGCCGCCCGTCGATAATGTGCGCGATACCCACGATGACCATGGACGATCTGTACGGCAACGGCGATCCGTCGGTGCACCCGGCGTGGGTCGTGGACGGCGATGTGAGGAAGGTCATATACATATCCAAGTACATGAACGTGATCGAGGACGGGCGCGCGTACTCGCTGCCCATGCGCAGCGCGGCCACGTACAATACGTTCGAGGACTGCGTGAACGCCTGCCTGCGCAAGGGCAAGGGCTGGCACCTGTTCACCAACGCCGAGTGGATGGCCGTGGCACAGTGGTCCAAGCGCAACGGCACGCGCCCGCACGGCAACACGGGCGACGGCTGCTATCACCGTGCGACGTATGAGCGCGGGCTGCCCGCAACGATGTTCTGCCGCCGCGCGCATCTGGTCAAGACTGGCTCCGGCCCGGTTACGTGGAACCATAACCACAACGCGTCCGGTATAGCCGATCTGGTCGGGCTTATGTTCGAGTGGGTAGGCGGTCTGCGCCTGATGGACGGCGTGTTCCAGATAATCCCGCACAACGACGCGGCACTGTACGACGAAAACCTGCTCAAGATAGACAGCCGCCGCTGGCGCGCGGTGACTACCGACGGGTATCTGGCGGCGCACGGCGAGCTGAATACGCTAAAGGTAGACGGCACGGTTCCGGGCGACGCGCTGGAGGAGGATCACCTGCTGGGCAAGCCGGTGGTATCGACTGAGCTTAATAACCGCAGCTATCTTGGCCCGCACACCGACGGCAATCAGGGCTATCTGGACTGCCAGTTCTGCGATCTGAAGGCCGCAGACGGCGTGGAGATACCCGAACTGGCCAAGATACTGGGCTTCTTCCCGGACGAGACGTGCACGCCCGAGGACGGTATATTCGTGGCGCGCAACTACGGCGAGCGCATCGCGGTGCGCGGCGGCAAGGCCGGCAGTCTGGACAGGGCGGGTCTGAATGCGCTGCACTTCTACAATCCGCGCACTTACGACGGCAGCGCTACGATCGGCTTCAGGAGCGCCTACGTGGATATTGATATGTAAGGCAGGAGAGAAGGGATGAATTGCTGCCTTTAAACTTGAAGTGCCTTAAAAGTTCTCCGATCCGCAATGTCGGTAAGCGAGATGATTTTAAATTCGCCGTATAAAACATGACTGGACGCGTTAACGCTGTGCTGTATGACAAATGTGTACCGTCTTGCAGATAATGTACGCGCTGCAAATGATGGCCAGCAGAGTGTGCCTCAAAAATCCCTTAGTCCGCAATTTCGGGCGGCGCTCCGCCATTTTATTGTCATGAACCCTC
>USEE01000191.1 GCA_900553645.1 uncultured Eubacteriales bacterium | reverse complement strand
CTCATATTGCCTCCGAATAAATTATACGCGCTCCATGTACTCGCCGGTGCGGGTGTCGATGCGCAGCATGTCGCCGGTGTTTACGAACAGCGGCACATTCAGGGTGTAGCCGGTTTCGACAGTGGCGGGCTTGGTGGTGTTGGACGCGGTGTCGCCCTTGAAGCCAGGCTCGGTCTCCGTTACCTGCAGCTCAACAAAGTTGGGAGCCTCAACGGAGAAGGGCTTGCCCTTGAAGAAGCGCATGGTTACGTTGGTGTTCTCCTTAATGAACTGGATAGCGTCCTCAACCTGCTCGTGGTTCAGCGGGATCTGGTCATAGGTCTCGTTGTCCATGAAGTAGTACAGGTCGCCGTCGTTGTACATGTACTGCATTTCCTTGGTCTCGATAATGGCCTTGGGCATCTTATCGGTGGGGTTGAAGGTACGCTCAAGCACAGCGCCGGTCATTACGTTCTTGATGCGGGTACGCACGAACGCAGCGCCCTTGCCGGGCTTTACGTGCTGGAAGTCCACTATCGTCCAAACGCCATTGTCCATCTCGACGGTTATGCCCTTTTTGAAATCGCCTGCAGTTATCATCGAAATCCCTCCAAATAATTGTTAGACTGTTATAGTATAATGAGCTGTTTGGGCGCTTCCAGCGCAAGATTGCTCACGCCGCTTTGCTCAATTATCACAAGATCCTCAATGCGCACGCCGAACTTGCCGGGCAGGTATATGCCGGGCTCGACGGTCATGGACATGCCGGGCTTAAGCTCGGTCTTGTTGACCCAGCTGCAGCCGGGTGCTTCGTGAATCATCAGGCCGGTAGCATGACCCAGGCTGTGGCCGAAGTACTCGCCGTAGCCCGCCGCCTCGATATGATCACGCGCAACCTTGTCCATGTCGCAGCACAGCTTGCCGGGGCCCATTGCATCAAGAGCCTTCTGCTGCGCCTCCAGCACGACGTTATACACATGCTTCATCTCGTCGGTGACGTTGCCCAGCGCCACGGTGCGGGTCATATCGGCGGTATAGCCGTTGTAGGTAGCGCCATAGTCCATTGTGATGAAGTCGCCGACCTCAATCTTCTTCTCGCTGGGCACGGCGTGGCAGATGGAGCCGTTCTTGCCCGAGGCGATGATGGTGTCGAAGCCAAAGCCGTGCGCGCCCAGCTTGAGCATGATGTACTCCAGCTCCGCGCGCAGTTCGATCTCGGTCATGCCGGGCTTAATGTGACCCAGCACCTCGTTGAACGAACGGGCGGTTATCGACTCGGCGCGGCGCAGGCATTCGATCTCGCCCGCGTCCTTTACCATGCGCAGGTCTTCGGGCTTGGCCTTGAGCGATTCCAGCTTGGTTTCGCCCGCCGCCTGCTTAATCTGCTCATAGGTATCGACCGATATGAAGTCGGTCTCGACGGCCATCTTTTCGACATGCGCGTCGCTTATGGCGTTGGACAGGGCGGTGTACAGCGGCATGGCCTTGTCGGTCTTTACCACCGTCCAGCCGGGCGCCTGTATCTCGGCCTGCTCAACATAGCGAAAATCGGTGAATATATACTGCCTGTCGCGCGTAACCAGCGCGCAGCCTTCACCCGCATAGCCGCTCAGATAGCGGAAATTTTCAGGCTTATGCAGCAGTACGGCAGGCTGATCGTGCTGTGCCATCAGCTCGCGCATACGTGCCAAACGTTCCTGCATTATTATTACTTCCTTTCGGATCATAAATACCAAGGATAGTCATTAACTATTTGATTATACCACACACTTGCGTTCATTACCAGAAAAAATTATGCTAAACTCTGTATATCGCCGGATTGCGCGATTGCTGCGCGCATTATGTCGCGCATGGCGGCCGCGTCCTCGGCCTGAGTCTCGCGCGATTCGCATATCACGACCGGCTCCAGCGAGTATTTTTTAAGCACCACGGCAAGCTGGCCGAAATCCGGGCCGTAGCCCTCGTCGGCGAACGACACATGCTTGCGTTCGCCCTTGGACGTGTACTGCACATGGCTGAAGTGTACGTGGAAGTGCTTCAGGCGCTCAGGCATATCTCCCGCCCTGTCCGGCCACAGTCCGTCCATCAGCCTTACGATAACCGCCTCAAAATCATATACCGTGTTAAGGCAGCCCTGCCCGCGCGCGTGCAGGTGCGCAAAGTCCAGCGTGGGTATCATGCGCTGATCGAGGGCGCAAAAGCGTATCACATCGTCCAGCGTGCCCAGCATATTCACCTTGCCCATTGTCTCGGGGCACAGGTGTATGTGGCCAAGACCTGCATCGTCCATGCGCTCAAGCGCTTCTTTCAGGAACACGCACGCGCGCTCCATCGCCGCGTCGCGCCCGCCCTTTTCCGATCCGGGGTGGAATATCACGCGCTCGCCGCCCATCCAGTCGATTGCGCGCGCCGAATCCAGTATGTAGCCGAACGACTTTTCGCGGCTTTCCGGGTCGAGCGTGGCGCAGTTTATGTAATACGGCGCGTGTATGCTGACGTAAACGCCCTGCCGCCGCGCCTCCGCGCCGAGCGCACGCGCGGTGTCCTCGCCTATCTGCACGCCGCGCCCCGCCGAATATTCGTATGCGTTTAGCCCGCGCGCGGACAGAAAGCCGGGCGCCTGCACCGAGGATTTAAGCCCCGCGTCGTAAAAGCTCTTGGGATTGCCCGCAGTTCCGAATCTATACATCTGCTATACCATATCCTCCATATTCAGGGGCGCTTTATCCCCATGAGCCAAAGCAATGGCCGCTCCGCCATGCGGTTAAAGTACGTGCCCAGAAACTCGCGCCGCCCGATGGGATTAACCAGCACCGCGCGCAGTCCGGCGCGCTTTGCGCCGATTACGTCGGTCATCAGCTGGTCGCCCACCGCCGCGGTTTCGTCGGGGCGCGCGCCCAGCCTTTCGCACGCGCTGAGGTAGGCGTGCGGCTTGGGCTTGCCTGCCTCGGCGATGAAGTCCAGCCCCAGCGCGCCCGCCACCGGCTGAATGCGCGGCGCGTGGTTGTTGGAGCATATGCACATCTTTATCCCGCGCGCGCGGCAATCATCTATCCATTGCATCGTATTTTCACTAACGTCATATTGGTTCCACAGCGTGAGCGTGTTGTCCAGATCGAACACCAGCGCGCGCACGCCCATGCGCCAAAGCGCGTCAATATCGATCGACCCCACGTCGCGGCAAACCACATCGGGCCTGATGGCCTCCAGCATTAAGTCAACACCTCCGACACATACCATTCTACAATAAAACCGCCCCCGCGCGCAAGCCCATGCCGAAACTCGACGGCATTCAACATGCGCTTTACACAAGCAGCAAAACCCGCGCGCCGTATTTGTTAAAAACATTCAAAAAAAAAAAACAGTTATGCTAATTGCGAATTGATTTTTTTGTGGAAATGAGGATAATTAAGTTCACAGGTAGTGCATATGAGAAGTGCTTTAAGTACACAATGTTTTGTGTAGCAAGTTCACAATATATTGTGCACCAATAACACATTCTTTTGTGTACCACTGCAAATAAATGCCGTTTAGCGGCATGTGGGGAGGCATAACCATGAGTAATCGGGAAAATTTGCGGTGGATAGCTGCGCTTAGTTTGGTGATAGCGTTTGGCATGATGCCTAGTTTAGAAGTCACAGCAGATTCGTCGGAAGTCGTCAACGTCGATGTTGCAGACGACTCTTTTAGCATACATGAAACTGATATACCTGATGATATTACCGATGATGTGGACAATGATGTGCAAATTGATGGCGGTAGTGTATCTGAAGACCTGTCCAGCAATTCTGAAGAAACACTTGCACCGATAGATGAGTTCACAAACTCTGCTGCTACGTCCAGCGTTGACCTATTTGCGTCAACGTCTGACGAATTTGTTATTGAGAATGGTACTCTTACTAAATATAACGGTAAATCAACGAATGTAATTATTCCGTCGAGCGTATCTAAAATAGGCGAGAAGGCATTTGCATACAATACTACGCTTCAAAGCGTAACTATTCCCAATAGCGTCAAGAGCATCGGGAAATACGCATTCTGGGATTGTTCCAACCTTTCAACTGTAAGTTTAGGAAATGGCGTTAATGAAATAGGTTTTGGAGCATTCCTCGATAGCGGTATTACGTCAATAACTATTCCTGGTAGCATTAGAGTTATATCAGGTGAAACCTTTAAGGGTTGTACTTCTTTAAGAAACGTTACAATA
>USEE01000190.1 GCA_900553645.1 uncultured Eubacteriales bacterium | reverse complement strand
TGGACAGGGACGATGTTTCCGTGGAGATCGTGGAGAGAGCCAAGTCCGGTTTTCTGGGCATAGGCGCCTCCCCCGCCGTCATCCGCGTCAGCTACGAGGCCGAGGATGAGCCCGCAGCCCCCGCTGCCGCGCCTAAGGCTGAGGCTCCTGCCGCGCCTGCAAAGGCCGCAGCCGTCGTCGACGAGAACGAGGACTACGCTGAGATCCGCAGGTTCCTCACGGGTCTGCTTGAGCGCATGGGCGTCACTGCCGATATCGAGATCAGCCCCCGCGAGAACGGCGGCGTGAACGTGAACCTCAGCGGCAGCGGCATGGGCGCGATAATGGAGCGCATATTCGACGAGTACAACAAGAAGGAGTTCGGCTATGCCCTGAGCGTGCGCGCCGAGATAATGCGGCTTTTCGTGGCGATACTGCGCGACTGGCACAAATCTTACGCTCCCGAGCTGCCCGACGCGGAATCGTTTGCGCAGCTTCAGCGCGCGTATGAGTTCATCGAGGCCAACTATGCGGGCAATGTGACGCTCGCGGACGTGGCGAAGCATTGCAACATGTCGTACACGGCGTTCTCGCGCTTCTTTTCACAGCACGCGGGGCGCAGTTTCACCGATGCGCTGCTTATGACGCGCATAAAGCGCTCGATGCGGCTGATAAACTCGACCGACATGAGCATAACCGAAATCGCGGCGCAAACCGGTTTTTCATCGACCAGCCACTACATACGCTGCTTCAAGGCCGTGACCGGCAAGACGCCGCTAAAGTACCGCGACGCCGAGCGCACGCACGGCATACGCGCAAAGTAAATCGCCGACGCACGGGATTGTGTCCCGCGCGGCGGCGTTTAGCGTATGTTAATGGACTTCATGCCTTAACCGCATCCTCCCGCCATTCAATCTCGGTGCAGTCATTGAAGCGCGCAAACCGCTCCACGCACTCGTTAAGCGCCGCGCGCTCGTCGTCGGACGGTAAATGCCCTTCCTCATGCCAGATGTTATTCACGCACAGCTTCGCGCGCTTCCTGTCGCGCACGATTTCGGCGCGGCCAGTAAAAGTATCTCCGTAAAGTATAGGCAGAACGTAATAGCCATACTTGCGCTGCGCCACGGGCGTATATATTTCCCATTTGTAGGCAAATCCGAACAGTGCCTCGATCAGCCGCCTGTCCCACATCAAGCAGTCCAGCGGCGCAATCAGCTCGGCGCGCGGCTCCGGCTCGCCCATCGCCAACGCTTCCTCCAGCAGCTTTTCATCCTCCGTAAGCATGTACAGCGGATAGGTTATGCCCTCTACCTCAAGCGGCTGAATTTTGCCAGCTGTGCACAGGCGTTCAAACACGCGCGTGCGCTCGGCGGCCTTAAAGTCATCCATGCACAGCCACGCGTCCGACGCACGCGCCCACATCAGACCTACCGCGCCTATCCGGCGCGCGGTGCGCCATTCGTTATGGTCCGCATCGTCCGGGTACGGTTCGCCGCGCTCAAGTATCGCGTGCGGCAGGCAGTTTTCGATCAGGTCATAGTACTTCACGCCGCCGCGCTTGTGGTGCACGGCCAGTTCGCCCGCAAAGTACATGTGCTCCAGCGCCGCGCGCGCAAGCCTTGTATCGCTCCAGTACCAGTTTACCTTCTCGTTCATGTCCAGATCGCCCGCGCACAGCGGGCCGCGGCTGGCTATTTCGGCGCGCACGCGCTGTCGCACAGTGCTTATCTCTTCGCTGCTGCGCTCCCATGCGCGATGGGCGGCGCGCACTCGCTCAAAGTACGGAAAGTCATCCGCGGGCATTATGCACAGGTTTTTGTCGAAGTAGTCGATAAGCTCGCGCCGCTTGTACAAAAGCGAGTCCAGCATCGGCTTTGCAAAGCCCTCCACGCGCGAATTGAGCGCGATTTCGGGACTGCGGCCGCATACGTCTATCGGGTCGAACTGTATGCTGCCCGCCTGACGCACGTACTTTAGCGCGCCGTCCTCGCCGACGAAGCGCCGTCTACCGATTAGGCCCTGCTTAAGCAGCATGAACCTGCGCGCCTGCAATGCGGTTATGCGGTGCGGAGCGCTCACAGCTTATTCTCCACAAGCGCCTCGTTGGAGCGCGCCAGCGCGGTCTGGTAAGCGCCGCCGCCGCGCAGCATCACGCTGATGAACAGGCTTTCGACCAGCACGAGTTCTGATATGCGCTTGGTAATCACCTCGCCCGAATGCTCCATGAACGACGCGGTGGTCAGCACGCAGTCGGACAGCCGCGCGAGTTGTGAATACGGATAGTTGGTTATGCTTATTACCGTCGCGCCCATTTCGCGGGCGCGGCGCGCGGTGTTGACCGTGGTGCGCGAACGGCCCGAGTGGCTTATCAGCACGCACGCGTCGCCCTTTTGAAGCTGGCTGGCCTGTATAAGCTGAATGTCGGGGTCGTTGGAGCTGGTGCACAGCGTGCCCATGCGGCTAAACTTGTGATAGGCAGACTCGGCCACGATCGCCGCGTCGCCCACGCCGTAGAAGCCCACCCTGTGCGCGCTGAGCAGCGCGTTCACCGCGCCGTTAAACTGTTCCCGATCAAGCACGCACATCAGATCTTCCATCGACTGTATCGAGGCGCGCACTATCTGCGACGCTATTTCATACGGATCGTCGCTGGCGCTCATGTGCTGATACAGATCGCTGGGCAGGCGTTCGGCGTTCTGATCGGTTTTGACCTGCCTCAGCGCGGCCTTGAGCTGGGCAAAGCCCTCAAAACCCAGTCGGCGCGATATGCGCACGAATGTGGGCTGGGACACGTTGCACATCTGGGCGGCCTCGGCGATGGTCATTTCGGACAGTCCCACGGGATCGGTAAGTATAAGGTCGGCGGCGCTGCGCTCGGCGCGCTTGAGCTGGCCGTATATCGCCCGCATGTTCAGCATCAGCTGCGCGGGCAATGCATTGGAATCGAATTCGTTACTCATATTAAAGCCCATCCTGTACGGCTTTATTTTAAAATGCGTCCGGCATATTTGCCGCCATAATTACAAATCGTGTAATTACGAGGTACTCAGACGCAAATCATGCGTAAAATAAAAAAACTACTTTATATAAAGATAGCACCTGCGCGGGCGCGTGTCAAGGCTAAACACATTTATGTCAGGCTCGCGACAATTAATTGGCATTGTCAAAAAGCACTTGAAACGTAACGCAATTTCCATTATCATAGTGCAAACGGGATTTTCGGTTTGCGGCATCAATATGCGGCAGTCCGGACATACTGCCCGCAGGGAGGTAGTCGGTTATGTTCTATCCATATGGATTTTATTTTGACCCCACGATGCTTATCGTGCTGCCCGGGCTGCTGCTGGCGCTCTGGGCGCAGTTCAAGGTAAATTCGACCTATTCCAAATACAGCCGCGTTGAATCGCGCAGCGGACTTACCGCGGCGCAGGCCGCGCGGATGCTGCTGGACGAAAACGGACTGAGCAGCGTGCGCATCGAACGCGTACGCGGCCGCCTGACCGACAATTACGATCCGCGCGACAAGGTGCTCAGGCTGTCCGACGATGTAATGAACTCCACGTCCATCGCGGCGCTGGGTGTGGCGGCGCACGAGGCCGGTCACGCCGTGCAGGACGCGCAGGGCTACAAGCCGCTGATGCTGCGCTCGGCGATGGTGCCGGTAGTAAGCGTCGGCTCCAACCTTGCGATACCGCTGTTCTTCTTGGGGCTTATATTCTCGTGGGAACCGCTGGTAAACGTAGGTATAATCCTGTTCGGGCTGGTGGTCGTGTTCTCGCTGGTCACGCTGCCGGTCGAGTTCAACGCTTCCAAGCGCGCACTTGCGACGCTGGAAGGCTGTGCGATACTGGACAGCGACGAACTCAGCGGCGCGCGCGCCGTACTGGGCGCGGCCGCAATGACATACGTTGCGTCGGCGCTTCAGTCGATACTCAACCTTTTGCGACTGCTGGTCATATCCGGCAGGGACGACCGCCGCGATTGATATTCCTTTAAGGCAAACAGCAGGCCGTGCCGATGCTTTTCGGCACGGCCTATTTTTGCGTTCAGGGCTTAGTCCGCCGTCTCTGCAAAGGCTTATCTACGTGACTGTATCTTGACCTAACCGGCAGAAAAGCAAAAATCCGGCTGCACACACATACGTGATGCAGCCGGATTTTGATTTATGCCTTAAACTATCTCATAGCCCAGCTTGACGATGTTGTCATAGGAAGTCTTGAGG
>USEE01000189.1 GCA_900553645.1 uncultured Eubacteriales bacterium | reverse complement strand
GCGTCACCCCTCCGTAACCCCCTCAATAACCCCGCAAATCAGCCGAAGGAAGTTCGCGGCGGCCTTTCGGCCAACCTCCGTCACCTCTGCGTGACTTAACGGCTGTCCCGTTACACCCGCTGCCATGTTGGTTATGCAGCTTATGCCGAGTATGCGCGCGCCCATGTGGCGTGCGGCGATTACCTCGGGGACGGTGGACATGCCTACCGCGTCGGCGCCGAGCGTGCGCGCCATGCGGATTTCGGCGGGCGTTTCGTAGCTCGGGCCGGTCATCCAGGCGTATACGCCCTTGCGCAGGGTTATGCCTAAACGTTCTGCCGCATTGTGGGCTGTTTCGATCAGCGCCGGGTCGTACGCGCGCGTCATGTCCGGGAAGCGCGGGCCCAAATTGTCGTCGTTAGGGCCGATTAGCGGATTGCGGCCAGTCAGGTTGATGTGGTCGGTGATTAGCATCAGATCGCCCGGATGAAAGCCCATGTTTACGCCGCCCGCCGCATTGGTCAATAGAACCGTGCCCGCACCCGCGCGGATTAGCGACCGGATGGGCAGCACTACTGTGCTCAGGTCGTGTCCTTCGTACATGTGGAAGCGGCCGCGCATCGCCGCAATGCGCAGGCCGTGCGCATTGCCAATCAGCAGCTCGCCCGCGTGCCCCGCAATCGTCGGCTTCGCAAAGCCCGGTATGTCCGTGTACGGTATGCGCCTTTCAACATCCATAAATCCTGTCGAATCGCCTAAACCTGAACCCAGTACTATCGCAAGGTCAAGCGCGCCGCCGGCAACGCTCTTTATGTAGTCCGCCGCCGCAGTTATGTTCTCATTCATGTTAAGTACCTCCCGAATTCACAGGCACGATACGCCCGGAAGTGCGCTCTTTATGCCTAACGCGTCTAAAACAGTCGCCTCAAAATCGTAAAAGCCTTCGCGCGTACCCACGTCGCCCGGCGTGAGCGACGGCGAATACATTATCAGCGGCACATGCTCGCGCGTGTGATCGCTGCCCGCGTGCTTCGGGTCGCAGCCGTGATCTGCCGTAATCATGATAAGGTCGCGCGGGCCAATCTCGGAAAGCATACCGCTCAGCCATTTGTCAAACTCCAGCAGCGCATTTGCATACCCAGCCGGGTCGCGCCGGTGCCCGTACAGCATGTCAAAGTCAACCAGGTTCACAAACTCCAGTCCGTGAAAGCCGCGCTCATATTCGCGCCTTGCCGCCTCCATGCACGCCGGATTGCCCGCCGCGTGGTCGGAGCGCGTTATGCCGCGATGCGCGAATATGTCCTCAATCTTGCCTATTGCAACCACGTCCATGCCCGCGCGCTCGATTACATCCAGCATCGTGTCGCCCGGCATCATCGCCGAAAAGTCGCGCCGGTTGCCCGTGCGCACAAACGCGCCCGGCTCGCCCACAAAGGGCCGCGCAATCACGCGCCCTACGCACAGCTCGCCCGTGAGCATCTCGCGCGCAATCTCGCATATGTGCCAAAGCTGCTCGTGCGGAACGACCGATTCGTGCGCCGCAATCTGAAATACGCTGTCGGCTGAGGTATATATAATCAGCTTGCCGGTCTTGAGGTGCTCCTCGCCCAGCCGCGCGATTACCTCCGTGCCCGAGGCCGGCTCGTTGCACAGCCAGCCGCTGCACCCGACGCGCGCGCAGAACTCGTCAAGAAATTCCGTCGGGAAGCCATGGGGGAAGGTAGGGAACGCGCGCTCCAGCTTCAGTCCCGAAATCTCCCAATGTCCCGTGGTAGTGTCCTTGCCGGGCGACAGCTCGGTCATGCGTCCGTAGCGCCCCTCGGGTGAGGCGGCGCCCGCGCCCAAATCCGCGCCCTCAATATTGTAAAGTCCTAATCTTTTTAAGGCGGTAAGCTCGATTCCACTGCCCTCGAGCGCATGGCGCAGCGTGTGCGCGCCCGCGTCGCCGTATGCGGGCGAATCGCCCTGTGCGCCTATGCCGACTGAATCCAGTACTATCGCAAGCACCCTGTTGTATCTTGCCATCGTCATTCACCTCCGGGTAGATAAGCGCCGCCGTTGCGCATCTTGTCCGCCATGCGCGCGATGAATTCGGAATTGGTGGGCTTGCCGCGCTCGCTGTCTATCGTGTTGCCAAACTCGCGCTGCAATACCGACAGTCGGCCGCGCAGCCACGCCGTCTCCACCGCGTGACGTATCGAACGCTCAACGCAGGTCGCACTTGTATTATACTGCCGCGCGATGGCGGGGTAAAGCCGTTTTGACAGATTATTTTGATAGTCCACATCCTCAAGGCACAGCATTATGGCTTCTTTAAGGTAGTCAAATCCGTCCAGCCGCCGCGCAATGCCTACCTCGATAAGCGCAAAGTATATCCGGCTTTCCACCATCGCGCCGCCCAGCAGCCTGCGCCGCGACGTGCTGGCGACAAGGTCGAGCGCCGAGGCAAGGTTTTCAAGCCGCGTCTTTTCAAGCACCGCGCCCGCGCCCTGCACAAACGCGTCGTTGCTCAGCTGGGGCTGGTTCGGCTCCACCAGCGCCAATACATGCGGCAGCTTGGGCAGTCCCAGCCTGCGTATGCGCCGCATTATGCTCAGTCCGTCCATGCCGGGCATAACCATGTCCAGCACCAGTATGTCGGGCGTGTACTGTTCCAAAATGGCGAGAGTCTCTATGCCGTTTGACGCGGTGTATACCTTGCCGCGATTCATTCGGCTAATCTCATTGCGCAGATATTCCCGTTCGCTCTTGTCGTGGTCGGAAATCAGCAGCTTTGCTTCGCGTCTCGCCATCTGTGCGCTTCCTCCGTTTGCAAGTATTTACACTACGCGGCCTGCGCATTTCCGACCGCGTCCGCAGCGTCAAGCATCCAGTCTATGTATATTCCGTAACCCTGAGTGGGGTCGTTTATAAATACGTGCGTCACCGCGCCGATAAGCATCCCATCCTGTATCAGCGGACTGCCGCTCATGCCCTGCACGATGCCGCCGGTCAGCTTTATCAGCTCCGGGTCGGTCACGCGCAGCACCATACTGCGCGTCGAGGGCGAATCCTGACGAAATACATCCGTGATCTCGCAGTCATATGCGCGTATGCCGCCCGAATCCAGCGTGGTAAGCAGCTGCGCCGCGCCGGTATGCACCAGCGTGCGATTTGATACCGCGATGCCGCTCGGGTACAGCGGATTGCTTATCCCAGAATACATCGACCCGTATATGCCGCATTTGAGGTTATCGCTGATCGATCCCAGCCGTTCGGCGCGCTCCAGAAACGCGCCGCGCAGTTCGCCCGGCGAGCCTTTCGCGCCTTCGCGTATGGACACGACATCGCTTTTAAGTATCTCGCCGTCCGCCACTGTCATTATATCCCCCGTGTCCACATCGCATATCGCGTGTCCCAATGCGCCGTAGCGCTGCGATTCCGGGTCGTAAAACGACAGCGTGCCCACGCCCGCCGTGGAATCGCGCACCCACGCGCCCAACCGGTAACAGTTGTCGTGCGGGTCGAGCACCGGTGTGACGCTGGCCGTGCGCAGTCCGTCCGCGCCGCTTATCGTAAGCTCGACCGGCGCGCCGCCGTTTGCCTCAATCAGCTCCACAAACTCGTCCACCGAATTTACATCCGCGCCGCCTATGCCCACTATCGCCTCGCCCGCGCGCAGATCAGCCGCGCGCGCCGGGCATACCGCGCCCTGCTCGGACGCAACGTCGGATACGCCCACCACCAGCACGCCCCGCGTGCGCAGCGCCACGCCGATGCTGTGGCCGCCCGGTATCACCATGCGCGCTTCGCTTACGCTGACCGATACGCGCCTGACCGGCACGCCCCACATGCTGAGCGTTACGTAATCATCCTGACTGTTCAGCCTCTCGTCGCCGCTGGCCAGCACCGCCGCGCTGCCCGTGGGTTCGCCGGTCACGCCGCTTAGCGCATCGGCCCGCCCCGCGGGCACGATTATGTGTCCCGGCACCGCCGCGATTCGCCGCGCACTGGGCGTAAACGATACGATTAGTCCCATGCAAAGCCCCCCCGCCGCAATCCGGCGCGCAAGTATATGCTTCATATCGTCAGATCATCCTTTCACGCAAGACTGTGATTAAGATAACCCTTTTGCGCGCGCGATATGCGCCGCATGACGACGGACTGATCTGTGATTTTACATTTGCATATAAGTAATACACCTCAGCACGCATCGGCGCGGCGGTGTGCGGATAAACTTATATAAATG
>USEE01000188.1 GCA_900553645.1 uncultured Eubacteriales bacterium | reverse complement strand
TTTTCGCCCGGCATCATGAGTATCGGGCCGCCATGCGTGATCTGCAGCGGCGCAAGGCGGGGCATCAGGTCGTCAAAGAAGCGATCGACCGCCTCCATATACGGCGCGTTCAGGCAGCGCAGACGGATGCCCGGCTTTTTAAGCAGCCACCACGGCAGCGCGCCGAATTCGCATTCGGAGCAGATGTATGGGCCGGGACGCACAATCGCATACAGCCCCAGCCTCTGCGCGATGCGCAAAAACTCGACTATATCCAGCATGTCGTCGTATACAAATTCATTCTCGGTGGGCTGATGCGCGTTCCACGCGATGTAGGTTTCAACAGTGTTGAAGCCGCACGCCTTGAGCTTCAAAAGGCGATCTTCCCAGTACTCGCGCGGCACGCGGAAGTAATGTATCGCGCCCGAGATTATTCGCATCGGCTTATCGTCTAGCATAAAACCTTCAGGCTTTATCGCAAATGAGTGGTTCATGATAGTCCTCCCTTTGATAATTTATCGCTTTTAGTATTCGCCGGGGGTGTGCGTTTTTCCTGCCGTGCGCGTACAACAATACGTAATACAAGGAAGATATGCCGCTTTCGATGCAGTTTATGGCAGCAGTGAATAGGCAGGCGACAGACAAACGCCGGATTTTCTGCCTGAACGGCCTGCGTACACGGCAGTTGCAGCCCGACCGGCCGCCTTAAAAACATACCGCCGCATGTAACATTTTTGAAAATTTACTCTGCGCCGCCGCCCTATATAACAGAGGTAGTATATAATAGTAGGCATTAATGAAGACGAGGTATTTTGATTAATTATGGAAAATACTGGTATGACTGATATAAACAATGATGTGGAGACCTCTCAGGACGTAAGCGAGGAATCGACCGGCATTGCGATGGAAGAAATGCTGAGCGGTATGCGCGACGAGATACGCCGCGCAATCGCCGATATGGGCTTTGAATCGCCTACGCCCATACAGCAGATGACCATACCCGAAATAATGAAGGGTCACGATATAGTGGGTCAGGCGCAGACCGGCACCGGCAAGACGGCGGCGTTCGGCATACCGCTGATAAATCGCATCGACGTAAGCAACCGCTCCACTCAGGCGTTGGTGCTGTGCCCCACGCGCGAATTGGCGCTGCAGGTGGCGCGCGAGCTTACCCGCATGGCCAAGTACATGACGGGGCTGCGCATACTGCCGATATACGGCGGCCAGCCGATTGAAACCCAACTGCGCTTCCTGCGCCAGGGCGCGCACGTAATCGTGGGCACGCCCGGCCGCGTTATCGACCACATCAACCGCGGCACGATCGACCTTACCACAATCAGCTATGCTGTGTTGGACGAGGCCGACGAGATGCTGGACATGGGCTTCCGCGATGATATTCAGACGATACTCGAGCATACGCCTGAAACCCGTCAGACGCTTCTGTTCTCGGCCACCATGCCGCGCCCGATACTGATGCTCGCACAGCGCTATCAGAATCAGCCGCAGTACATTAAGGTGCAGGCTACCGAACTGACCGTCGATACGATTGAACAGGTATACGTCGAGGTAATGCCCGGTCAGAAGACGATGGCGCTCAGCCGCATACTCGATATGTACGACCCGGCGCTCACGCTGGTGTTCGTAAACACCAAAATCGGCGCGGAGGAGGTAGTTACCTACCTGCAAAAGCAGGGCTATCCGGCCAGCGCGCTGCACGGAGATATGCGTCAGGTGGAGCGCGACAGCATAATGGCGCGCTTCAGGAATGGCGTTGTAAAGGTGCTGGTCGCCACCGATGTGGCCGCGCGCGGTCTGGACGTTAAGGGCATAGAGGCCGTCATAAACTATGACATACCGCAGGACGTCGACCAGTACGTGCACCGCATAGGCCGCACCGGCCGCGCGGGCAAGCTGGGCAAGGCGTTTACGTTCGTGGTGGGCCGCGAACTGGCGCGCATGTGGGACATACGCCGCGTGACCAAGGCGCGCATACTGCTGGAAAAGGCGCCGCTGCGTTCCGCGGTAATGGAAAAGCGTACCGAGCGTTTCACCGAACAGTTAATAAGCGCCCAGCGCGACGAAACCGACGTACAGCGCGAGACCGCAAAGAAGCTGCTGGAGCAGTTTGACGCGGTTGACGTGGTGGCACAGCTATTGGGTCTGTGCGTGCGCGAGGTGGACGGTCCCGAAGACCTCACGCCTGTACGCGCAACGCCCGCGCCGCGCCCGGCATCGCATCAGGGTCAGCGTCCGTATGGCAATCCTGCCTATGGTAATGCACAGCGCCGCGGCCCCTATGGCCGCTCTGTGCCGCAGGGTCAGCGTCCGTATGGCCGTCCGTATCAGCCGCACGGCGACCGTCCCGAAGGCCGCAGTGCGTCCCGCCCGTACGATAAGTATGATAAGGCGGAAAGCCGCAGCGGCTCCAACCGCCCGTATGACAAGCACGACAAGCCGCGCAATTCTGCGCCGCGCCGTCCGGGCGATAAGGGTGAAAAGGGATTCAGCCGGCGCGAGCCCCGCGGCGGCAATCAGCGCTGATTGCAAGCAGACGATTGATTTTTCAGAGCGTCCGCGCGGCGCTGGCGGCGGAGCTTGTACTTTAGCTTGGTCGCCATGCCGCCGCGTATGTGGCGCTCGGATTTGTTCTTTATAAGTATCGCCTGTACCTGCGCGTACAGGTCGGGGTCGAGCGTGCGCAGGCGTTTAGCCACGTCCTTGTGTACGGTCGATTTGGATACGCCGTACTCGCGCGCCAGCGCGCGCACAGTCGCGCCGCTGAACACCATCGCGTGCGCGATGCTGACGACGCGCAGTTCAATATCCTGACGCATATAAAAAATTCCTCCCGCCGGTTTTGCTAAAGCGTATGCGCGACCGGGCCTTGTGAGTACGGGAGGTGGGGGGATGATTGCATGAACCCGCATTTTGACGTGATGGGCATGGAAGTGTTTGATGTGCACGGCGATTTTGAGGCATATATGCCGCTGATGCTGGACGCGGACCCGTCGCGCGAGCTTGTCGAAAAGTATCTCATGAAAGGCAAACTCTGGGCGTGCGCGGACGAGCACGGCCCGGTGTGCGAGGCGCTTATGATGCCGACCGCCGCGCGCGAAATCGAGCTGATGAACCTGTGCACGCGCGAGGATATGCGCGGCAGGGGCATTGCGCACGCAATGGTGCGCGCAATGCAGCAGATGCACGCGCCCGATTACGACGTAATGCGCGTGGGCACCGCTTATGGCTTTCCCAACTTGCAGAACTTTTATGAAAGTTGCGGATTTACTTTGATAGGCATAGATCGCGGCTTTTTCGTAAGAAATTATGCCGAGCCGGTCATGGACAGCGGCCGTCAGTGCGTCGATATGGCGCGCTACGCGATGTACCTTAAATAAAAAACGCGCCCTCGAGTGAGGACGCGCGGGAATACGGCGCTTACTGCGCGCCGGGACAGTGCTTGCAGGTGCCTTCGATGTTGATATCGGCATTGGGCGCGGCCATGCGCACGAGCCCGCCGCTTTGCTCATCGGTGGGCTTTAAGCCGTAGCGCGCGAAAAACGGAACAAGCTCTGCAGGCGCATCCAGCTTCACCATGGGCAGCTCCATCTCCAGCACGCGGTAAAGCAGCATCCGCATTACCAGATCGCCCAGCCCCTGACAGCGCAGTTCGGGCACAGTGCCTACTAGATCGATGGTGACGACGTTGTCGTCGTCCATGAACAGCCGCCCGCTGGAGCCGGGCTGGCCGTCTTCGGAAAACGTAAGCGCGTATATCGCCAACGTGTCGATCTCGTCGCGCGTGCCGCTTCCGGGAAAGACCTTGCCGCGTATTTCAAGTCCCTTTTCTATGTCGTCGTTCGAGGTCATAAACTTGCCGGTTATCATTTTACTCAACCTCCGAATATATTGAAAGGATGGTTCGCATGGATCAAAAGAAGATAGAACGCATAAACGAGCTTGCGCGTCTGGCTAAGCAGCGCGAGCTTACGCCCGAGGAACTGGAGGAGCGCAAGGCCCTGCGCGAGGAGTATATCCAGGCCGCGCGCGCAAACCTGATGGCACAGCTGGACTCCATGGTGATCGAGCACCCCGACGGCACGCGTCAGCGCGTAACGCGCCGCAAGGGTGTAAACTGAATCGCCCTTAAATTTCAGTATATCATATCCAAAGCAAACTGAAAAGCCGTTTGCCTAAAAAAACAGGCGCAAACATTTTTTGAAAACGCTTGCTTTTTTGGCGGGCATTGGTTATAATAAAGG
>USEE01000187.1 GCA_900553645.1 uncultured Eubacteriales bacterium | reverse complement strand
GAACCCGCTTCTCCATGTGGAGGGGCAGGTTCAGCGCCTTTGTTATAAGTCCATGCGCCTAAAGCAGATATGCCCTCCGGGCGCATGGCGGCATTATGATCATTCCTGAGCGTATATTATGCGGCCGCAGTTGTCGCACTCGACCAGCTTTTCGCCCGAGCGTATGTCGCGCATAACCACCGACGGCAGCGACATGTTGCATCCGCCGCAGCGGTCGCCGTCCAGCAGCGCCATCGGCGGGAAGCAATGCTTGCGGATGTCCTTGTACCGCTGCATGAGCTTGGGATCGATGCCCACTGCCTCCTTATCCGCTTCGGCCTTTATCTCCTCCAGCTTGGCCTTCTGCTGCTGGAATTTCTGGTCGTACTGACCCTTGAGCTGATCGAACTCGGCCTTTACCTTGGCGGCGCGCACGCGGATTTCGCGCTGCTGGCGGTCGCGCGCGTCGGCGTCCTTGCGCAGCTTCTGCAGTTCCTGCTCGTAGCGGGAGAGCAGGTCGCAGGTGCGCTGTATTTGCTTTAGTCCCTCGCGCACGGTCTCCACGTCCTCGGTGGGATTATCCACGAAGCGGGCCTTCTGCTCGGCAAGCTGGCTTTCCAGCCGCTGCGCCTCGTCGCGCACGGCCTCCAGGCGGTCGGCCATGATGCTGACGTCGTTTTCCAGCTTCTTCATGGTGTTTTGCTGATCCACCAGGAAAGTGCGGTGCTTGAGCAGCTTCTGACGGTCGGGATCGTTCCTCATCTCGTTTTCGTAACGGTCTACTTCCACGTCCGCCTGCTGATACTTCCACAAAAGATCTAACTGCACGTTTACATCCTCCCATATAGCCCTGCGCGCCGTGTAAAACCGGCGCGCTGAAAACAGCGGGGCAAATCACGCAAGCGGATTCGTCCGGCTGATAAAAACGTTCGATTTATATTGTAACGCAGAAAAGCGAGTTTGTAAACCTTCTGCAAGGGGAGATAACACAACCCTTTCAGTCTCGAAATGTCCCGCGCAGATTACGCCCAAACCCAGTTGGCGCGCGAGTATAAGCTCGCTATGCTTCATTTCGCCGGTTATGAAAAGCTGCGCGCCGCTCTGGTACGCGGCCATTACCTCGCTGCCGCCCGCGCCCGAGCACAGTGCCGCGCGGTCGATAAGCATATCGTCCGGGCCGTAAGTAAGCACGCGCGTGTCCAGCCTTGCGCGCACCATATGCGATATTTCAAGCAATGTGCCGCAAATATCGCCCGCGCGCAGGAAGGGTTCGGGCGCTTCCACGTTCTTCAGTCCTAGCGCGCGCGCCAGTGCGTCGTTCACGCCGCCCGCCGCCGCGTCCAGATTGGTGTGCGCCGCGATAAGGCTTATCCCGGAGCGTATCAGCTCGCATATGACGTGCCCCTCCGGCTCGTCGTCGCGCACATGCTTTATCGCGCGGAACATAAGCGGATGGTGCGATATTATTAATTGCGCGCCCAATTGCCGGGCCTCGTCCACAACTTCGGCGGTCGCGTCCACGCACAGCAGTACGCTGCTGACCTCGCCGTCGGCGCGGCCCACTAACAATCCGGGATTGTCCCAGTCCTCGGCCAGCGCGGGCGGGGCGATCTCGTTCATTATATTAAGTATATCGCTTACTGTTGCCAATTTGCGATCTCCTCCCATACGGCACGCTTGTGCCTGAGTTCGGCGGCGCGCGCAAGGCTTTCGTCGATGGGTGCAAGCGCCTTGGTGAGTATGCGCACCTGCCGCCTGGCGTACTCGGGCAGGAGCGGGTGGCGGTTTTTGATAAGCACCGGGCCGACCATCAGCGCATCATAATCCGGGCGCTCCGCTTTGACGTTCGGTTCTGCCTTAATGATGAAGTACCACCACTTACCGTCGAATATCAGATCCTCGTCGATCACGCAAAAGCCGTTGTCGTACAAAAATTCGCGCACCTCGTCGGGGTCGACGTTGGGCTGTAAAATCAGCGTGGCGTGCTTAATCACGTCCATGCCGCGCCGCATTATGCCGATCATGGTTTCGCCGCCCATGCCGGATATTACGCACGCATCCAGCGGATCGTCGACCGGCGCAAGCCCGTCGCCCACGCCGAACACGGCGCGGCTTTCCAGCGCGTCGCCCGCGAACAGCCGCCGCGCCTTGTCCAGCGACGGCGCGCTGATGTCGCATATGTGCATACGCTGCACGCGGCTGCTCATCAAAAGCTGCGCCGACAGAAAGCCGTGATCTGCCCCGATGTCCGCGCACACGCGGCACTCGGGCACCATTTCAAATGCGCGGGCAAGGCGCGCGTCCAGCGTTATTTCACGCACGGATCCATCCTCCTTAAATTGAGTACTGTGTTAATGCGGCAAGTCAGACTTACTGCCTTAACCGCACTCTAGACCTTATCCACAAAATAATGCTGGTCTTTGCGATAGTATTCTTCAGCCACGCGCCACATGGTCGGCGCGTCCATCATTATGCAGTCGGCGGCGAGTATCCTGCCGCGGTATATCGCATTTTCAGGCATAAGTTCGGTCAGGCGGCTGTACTTCTGCGCATAGCCCTTGAAGTTATGCGCGGCGCAGTTCATGCTGACCGTCGAGCCGTCCGTGCGTCTGAGCGAATACTCATAAGTATCGCCGAACAGGTAATCGGGGCGCACCAGCTCCTCCACAGCGTGCATGGACGTATTGCAATTTGCGCCGCAGCCCACGAACAGCACGCGCCCGCCCAGCTCCATCACGCGCCTGAACGGCGAGTGCGCGCCGCAGGGCGTTGAGTCAACCTCCTGCCCAGCGGTTATCTCATGCGCGCGCGCACCCAGCGCGACGCACGAATGCGTGGGGCACAGCGAACGCAGCACCGGATAATGCGTGCGGAAGTATTCTGGCACAGCGCCCACGTTGGAGGGCGTCGTGCGCGCGTTAAACACGCGCTGGCCGGGGTTACAGTGCATATAGCTGAGCGCGGGCATTACCAGCGTTCCGCCGTCCAATGCCTTAATAAGTCCGTCTATCAGATCAGCCGGGGACGCTTCGGGCGTGCCCAGCGACTTGAACGACGAATGCACCAGCAGCACGTCGCCCGCCTTAACGCCCAGTCTGCGCGCGTCGTCCGCTACTTTTTTTGCTGTTTCAGTCATTTGCGTATTCTCCTTTTTCCGCCTGCCTAAAACTAAATTCTGCGTATGAGTTCCCACAGTCCCATCATGATTTCAGAGGGCACAATCTTTGCGATTATGCGGTGAATCAGGCACACCGGGCCGGGCGTGGACACCGGCAGACCCAAACGCGAATCGGCCATCGCCCACCTCGCAACCCGCTTTTCGCGCGAAGCCAAGGGGAAATGCTTTATATAGGAGCTATCCTGCGTGCGGCGCGCCACGGCTATGAACTCGGTGTCCTTTATCCAGTAGGGGCATACCGCCGTCACCTTTATGCGGCGCGGCATAAGTTCTATGCGCAGTGCGCGCGTGTAGCGATACAGAAATGCCTTGCTGGCCGCGTATATGCCAAGGTACGGAAACGGCTGAAACGCCGCCGTGGAGCATATCTGCATTATGCGCGCGCCCTCGCTCATAAACGGCAATGTCACGCGCGTGACCGCGACCGCCGCGCGGCAGTTAAGGTCGATCATGCTCTCCGTGTCGTCCAGCGATATATCGTCCCAGCGGCCTATCTTGCCAAAGCCCGCCGCGTTTATCAGCACGCGCACGGATGGATTCTCACGGGACAGCAGTTCGCCCAGACTGCGTACAGCCGCCTTGTCGCTAAGGTCGAGCGGCAGTACGCGCAGCGGCGTTTTGACCTGTGATTTTAAGGCGTTAAGGCGCTGCTCCCGCCTTGCGATAACCCATATTTCGTCCAGCTTCTCCTGCTCGTCCAGCAAATGCACAAAGCAGCCGCCCAGTCCGCTAGACGCGCCGGTGACTATGGCTATATTCATCGTAAGCCCGCCTCGCTTTCGCGTTTACGATTTGAGCCGCCGCGCACAAATTACAGCGCGGCGGCTCACGCCGTCTCACATTACGTTTGATTTATTGCCCATTCAATCAAAGAAAATCCTTGAGCTTCTTGGAGCGCGAAGGATGGCGTATCTTGCGCAGCGCCTTGGCCTCGATCTGGCGGATGCGCTCGCGCGTCACCTTGAACTCCTTGCCCACTTCCTCCAGCGTGCGCGCGCGGCCGTCGTCCAGACCGAAGCGCAGGCGCAGCACCTTCTCCTCGCGCGGCGTCAGCGTAGAAAGCACGCTCATCAGCTGTTCGCGCAGCAG
>USEE01000186.1 GCA_900553645.1 uncultured Eubacteriales bacterium | reverse complement strand
GATAGATATATTCTGGTTCGACTTCTCCTACGCCGACCTGCGCGGCGAAAAGTGGAAGGCGACCGAGCTGGTGCGCATGATACGCAAGTATCAGCCCGACGTATTGATGGACAACCGTCTGGAGGTGTCGGGCGAGGGCTTTGGCTCGCTGGCCACGCAGAACCCGTCCGAATACTGCGGCGACTTCGTAAGCCCCGAGCAGATAATACCGCCCGCCGGCGTGCTGGACGACATGGGCAAGCCCGTGGTGTGGGAAAGCTGCATAACCATGAACAATAATTGGGGCTACTGCGCCCGGGACGACCGCTTCAAGACCGCCGACATAGTGGTGCGCAAGCTGGTCGAATGCGTCAGCAAGGGCGGCAATATGATACTGAACGTGGGCCCCGACGCGCGCGGCAATATCCCCGCAAAGTCGCTGGAGATCCTCGCAGAGGTCGGCAAGTGGATGCACGCCAACGGCGAGGCCATATACGGCTGCGGCCATTCCGAAATACCGCGCCCCGACTATGGCCGCGTGACGCAAAACGGCAAGAACGTGTACTTCCACGTAAACGAGGCGCAGATAGGCTTTGTGCCGCTGACTGGCATAAAGGCCGACGACGTGAAGTGCATACGCCTGCTTCAGGACGGCAGCGAGCTCAAAATCGAGCGCAACTGGATGACCAACAACTATCCCGACGTGGTGTTCGTATCCTTCGGCGAGAACCCGGCTCTGCCCGACCCGATCGATACCGTGGTTAAGGTTGAGCTGAAATAATAAGGCTAAAAGCGCCGGGCATAACCTAAAGCGCTAAGCATAATACAAAGGGGGACTTAAATCATGAAATACGGTCTGCAGATGTATTCCGTGCGCGACGCGGCGCAGGGCGACCTGCTGGGCACTCTGGAAAAGGTAAGCAAGCTGGGCTATCACTACGCCGAGTTTGCGGGCTTCTTCGGCATTCCCGCCGAGCAGGTAAAGGCCAAGCTGGACGAGTGCGGCATGGAGGTTTCCTCCACCCACACCGGCTGGCAGGAGCTGACCGAGGACAGACTTGAGGAGACCATCAAGTACCACAAGACCATCGGCAACAAGTTCATCATAATCCCGGGCGCCGATCTGAGCACTCAGGAGAAGCTGGACGAGTTCATCGCGCTGGTCAACAAGGTACAGCCCATGCTCGCCGCCGAGGGCATCAAGCTGGGCTACCACAACCATGCGCACGAGTTCAAGGTAAATGAGGACGGCTCCCACATTTACGAGCAGATAAAGACCCGCACCAATATGGAGCTGGAAATCGACACCTATTGGGCATACGTGGGCAAGCAAGATCCCATCGCGATGATGCACGAGCTGAAGGACCGCGTACACATGATACACATAAAGGACGGCGACGCGGACGGCCACGGCACGCCGCTGGGCCTGGGCACCGCGCCCGCGGCCGAGGTATACAAGACCGCCGTCGAAATGGGCATACAGATGATAGTCGAGTCCGAGACCTGCAAGCCGTCGGGTCTGGACGAGGCGCGCGTGTGCATCGAGTTCCTCAAGGAGCAGGAAAAGAAGCTGGGCTGATAAAGCTGGCTGAATAAGTTGAGCGGATGAAAGCTAAGTTTGGCTTTCATCCGCTCTTTTATCCGCTCTTTTATTTAAGGTATTAAGGCTGAGGCAGCATCCTCTGCCTATGACTGACCGTCCTCATCCGAAGCGTCGCCGTCAAAAACAATGTCGGTCGAAAGCAGGTTGCCCATGCGCAGCGCAGAACCGCCGAACTTTGCGCGTATGCCGTCCACTGCCGAGTACAGCCGCCTGTCCTTCTCGCGCGCCTGTTCGTCGTCGTTAAAGAAGCTCATCTGATGCACGCCCGGATTGTCGCTAAGGTCGCTCACGCTGACCGAGAGCATACGCGCGGGCGCGCCGGGCTGCCAGTTACGTTTGACAAGCTCGCGCGCGGCGGCGAGTACGTCGCTGGTGGCGTTAGTGGGGGCGCTTATGTGCGTCTGGCGCGAAATCACGCGCAGTTCCGGGTCCTTTATCTGCACGGTCACGCAGGTGCCGAACAGCCCCGCCGCGCGCAGACGCTGGCACACGCTTTCGCATAGCATTGTGAGGCCCGCGTTAAAGTCGCTCTCGCTGACCAGATCGCGGCGGAACGTGATCGAATTGCCCACCGACTTGGCGGTTTCGCGGTAGCCGATGGGCATGACCGGGCTGTCGTCCAGTCCCGCCACGTTGCGCCACAGGTTTTCGCCGCCCTTGCCCAGCATGGCGGTAAGGCGCTCCTGCCCCGCCGCGTATATGTCGCCCAGCGTGAGTATGCCCGCGCGCCGCAGAACCGCTGCTGATGACTTACCCACATACATCATGTCGCCGATGGGCAGTGGATAGAGTATGTCGCGATAGTTTTCGCGCGTGATTACCGTGGTTGCGTCGGGCTTTTTGTAGTCGCTGCCCAGCTTGGCAAAGATTTTGTTGAACGACACGCCCACCGATATTGTCAGGCCGGTTTCGCGCTTAACGCGTGCGCGCAGTTCGTTTGCAATCTGCTCGCCCGTGCCGAACAGCGCGCGCGAGCCGGTCACGTCCAGATACGATTCGTCCACGCTGGCTGCCTCTACCAGATCGGTGTACTGCGCGTAGATCGCGTTTATCCGGCGGCAGTACTGGCCGTACAGCTCGTGATGCGGCCTAAGCAGTATCAGGCCGGGGCACTTGCGCTGGGCATGGACTATCGGCTCGGCGGTCTTTACGCCATAGCGCTTGGCCGCGTCGTTCTTGGCCAGTATCACGCCGTGGCGCGCTGCCGGGTCGCCGCATACGGCCACGGGCCGACTTTTTAGCTCGGGATGGCTGAGCAGCTCGACCGACGCAAAGTATGAATTGCAATCGCAGTGCAGTATCGTCCTGTCCACGCCAGAATACCCCCTTGCAAACGGCTGTAATTTAGCCATAAAGGCCGCGTCTCATGCGCCTTAAAAAGCGATTTTATAAAAGAAATGACGTTATGCCTTAACCAGTATACAATTATACTATAATTGCGCTCAGATGGCAATATGAATGGGCACATATGTGCGTATAAGGCCGGAATTGTGGTTCCAGTTAAGTGTCATACAAAAAATTATATGATATTTAGTAGGATTGCTCCATTAATTTTCACTTTTAACTATATACCTTCGAGCCAAAATGCCTTATAATTTATTACATTGACATAGGGAAGATAAATCCACCAAGGAGGATATTAATATGAACGACGCTATCAAGCAATTCAAACTCAGCGGCAACGCCGTGTCCTGTGAGCCGTATGGCAGCGGCCATATCAACCATACCCAGCTGGTTGTGACCGACTCGGGCAAGCGCTACATCCTGCAGCAGATCAACAACACCATATTCAAGGATGTTGACGCGCTGATGGAGAACATCATCGCCGTAACCGGTCACATCGCCAAGAACGATCCCGACCCGCGCCATGTGCTGACGCTGGTGCCCACCGTGGACGGCAAGGCGTATTATAAGGATGCCGAGGGCCGCTACTTCCGCGTGTACGACTTCATTGAGGACAGCATCTGCCTGGACAAGGCCGAGACCGCTGAAGACTTCTATCAGAGCGCGGTTGCGTTCGGCAACTTCCAGAACCAGCTGGCCGACTTCCCGGCGGCGACGCTGCACGAGACCATACCGCAGTTCCACGACACGCCCAACCGCTATGCCCAGCTGGACGCGGCCATCGCCGCCGACGTTAAGGGCAGGCTGAAGGAAGTCGGCCCGGAGATCGACTTCGTAATGGCGCGCCGCGAGGAAGCCGCGACCATGATGAACATGCTCAAGGCGGGCGAGCTGCCGCTGCGCGTTACCCACAACGACACCAAGCTGAACAACGTCATGCTGGACGCTAAGACCCGCAAGCCGCTGTGCGTAATCGATCTGGATACTGTAATGCCGGGTCTGGCGGCAAACGACTTTGGTGATTCGATTCGCTTCGGCGCATCCACGGCGCTTGAGGACGAGAAGGATCTGAGCAAGGTCAGCATGTCGCTGGATCTGTACACGGCGTATGCGCGCGGCTATCTGAGCGCGTGCAGGAACCTGACCAAGAACGAGCTGGAGACGCTGCCGATGGGTGCAAAGCTGATGACGCTGGAATGCGGCGTGCGCTTCCTGAGCGACTATCTGGCGGGCGACGTGTACTTCCGCACCACGCGCCCCGAGCACAACCTCGACCGCTGCCGCACGCAGTTCAAGCTGGTCGCCAGTATGGAGCAGCAGTGGGCCGACATGGCG
>USEE01000185.1 GCA_900553645.1 uncultured Eubacteriales bacterium | reverse complement strand
GGTCTTGGCCTTGCGAATCTGTACTTCGCTCTTTAGCTTTTGATACAGCTCGTTTACCGCATATGCCTCGTCCTTGCCGCGATAGCGCACCGCGCGCGAACCGTCGGCCTTGTTCTTGTATACTATGAAGTCGCCATTTTCGTCCCGGTATATGCCGAACGCCCGCGGCTCGCGGAAGTCCACGCCGATGAAGAAGCGCATCTTCTCCAGCGGCATATTGTGCGCCGCGCAGAATGCCTTCAATTCCTCAATCGTCTTGGGCACGCCGTCGGCCGAGCGCACCATATTCGCATTTGGCGCGCCGCAGTTGGGGCACTTTTCATCCGTATCGGATATATAGCCGCCGCAAAATTCACACTTTATTTTCATTAAGCACCTCAAAAAAACGTAAAGCCTTTCCCACATTGTACCATTATGCGCCGCGCAGGTCAATATGCTAAAAAGAGGACATGCCTAAACTATATAATGACATATAGATTGACAAGAAACTGAAGATAACGTAAAATAAATACCATAGGTAAACACAATATACATAAGGGGGATGGAGCATGATAAAGATACCGTTTAACTTCGACTGGAACCGAATCGACGGCCGGCCGCGCTGGTTCGCCGACAACGAACCCACGACGCATGTAGACCTGCCCGACGATTTCTGCCTTAACAAACATCGCAGTGCCGACGCGGTGGGCGGTGCGGCCACGGGCTTTATACCCGGCGGCGAGGCGACGTATCGCAAGGAGTTCAGGACCTTAGCCGACTGGCAGGGCAAGACCGTGCTGCTGGGCATAGACGGCGCGTATATGAACGCCGAGGTTACACTGAACAACGATCTGCTGTTCCATCATCCATATGGATACACCGCATTCATGGTCGATCTGACAAAGCACCTGCGCGCGGGCGATATACCTAACATGCTGTCCATATCCACCGAATCGTATCAGCCCAACACGCGCTGGTACAGCGGCGGCGGTCTGTTCCGCGAGGTGGCGCTTTACGTCGGCGGCCGTGCGCGCATCGCGCCGTGGGAGCTGTTCGTAACCACGCCCGATGTGAGCGCCGAAAAAGCAACGGTCAACGTCGCGATAAACGTAACCAACGACGGCGCAGAGTGTGCGGCAAAGATCGCGCTCACGCTAAATGCGCCGTGCGGCTGCAAGGCGGCGGAGGGCGAGATCAATGCACAGCTAAAAGCGGAGGGCGACACGCCGGTCGAAACGACGCTGACCGTAAATACCCCCAAGCTATGGGACACCGACTCGCCCAATCTGTATACGCTGAGGGCCGAAGTAATCGTCGACGGCGAAGTGACCGACACATACGAAACCAAAGTTGGCATACGCAAGATTGAAATCGATTTCGACAACGGTATGCGGCTAAACGGCAAACCAATTAAGCTGCGCGGCGGCTGCATACACCACGATAACACGCTGCTCGGCTCGCGCGCATACCCACGCGCCGAGGAACGCAAGATCGAAATACTGAAGGAAGCGGGCTACAACGCGATACGCTGCGCGCATAACCCGCCCTCCACCGCCATGCTGGACGTGTGCGACCGGCTGGGCATGCTGGTGCTGGACGAATCGTTCGACATGTGGAACATGGGCAAGAACACGCTGGATTACCACCTGTACTTCAAGGACTGGTGGCAGTTCGACACCGCGTCGATGGTCAAGCGCGACCGCAACCACCCGTCGATATACTGCTGGTCGATCGGCAATGAGATTCCCGAAATCACCGGCAAGTCGGACGGCGCGTACTGGGCGCGCGTTCAGGCGGACTTCGTGCGCTCGCTCGACCCGACGCGCCCGATAACGTCGGCGATACACGGCGGCGTGGACATGCCGCCTCAGCCCTCGGGCAAGCCCCGCCCCAAGATGGACAGGAAGAAGATGCTGACCGAAGACATCAAGATGCCGCGCATAGTGGACGGTCACGACCTGTGGGCCGAGCAGACCGCTGAACCCGCCAGTGCGCTGGACATAGTGGGCTACAACTACATGTGGGACAGGTATGAGGGCGACCGCATAACCTTCCCCAAGCGTATAATCCACGCGACCGAGACGCATCCCTACACCACATACGACTACTGGAAGGCAGTCGAAGCCAACAGCAACGTAATCGGCGACTTCATCTGGACTGCGTACGATAATCTGGGCGAGGCCGGCGCGGGGCGCGTTATCTGGGACGTGAACGAGCCACTCGACGGGCTGATGGGTCAGTACCCGTGGCTGAGCTGCTATCAGGGCGATATGGATTTGGACGGCAACCGCCGCCCGCAGAGCTATTTCAGGAAGATACTGTGGGGGCTGGACAAGGGCATACACCTGTTCACCACCGACCCGGAACATACCGGCGTCAGGTATTACGGCATGGGCTGGCACTGGGCCGACGTTAAGCAGAACTGGACATTCGACGAAAGGTATGTCGGCCAGCCGGTGCAGCTGGAGGCATACGCCGACTGCGACAGCGTGGACTTCTACGTAAACGGCAAAAAGTGCGCCAGCGCCCCGATTGAGAAGCTGAAGGCATTCGCGACCGTCGCATACGAGCCGGGCACAGTCGAGGCTGTCGCGATAAAGGACGGCGCGGAAATCGCGCGCACTCAGCTAAAGACAGCGGGCAAGGCGGTCAGAATAGCGCTCACCGCCGATCGCCCTGAGTTCAGCGCCGACGGCATGGATTTGTGCTTTGTTAAGGCACAGCTCGTCGATGCGGACGGCGTGCCGGTAGTGAATGTGCCGGTTGAACTGACCGCGAATGTATCGGGCGCGGGCACGCTGGCGGGCTTCGGTTCGGGCAATCCCTGCACCACCGAGGACTATGGCACGGGCAGGCGCATGACATTCGACGGCAGCGCGCTTATCGCGGTGCGCGCCGGGCGCAGTGCGGGCACTATCGAGCTTGCCGTGACCGCGAGCGGTCTGCCCGCGGCGATAATCAATCTGACTACAAAGTAACAGGTAATCGCATCATGCGCGGCGCGCCGGGCAGGGGGGGAGTACCCCGACCCGGCGCGCCGGATTTTTGCACGCGTGTAAAAAAGCAGTTGACGCTGGGGCACATATGCACTATAATGCGGATATGCTAAACGGCATGTTAAGGAGTGAGAGCTTTGGGCAAAATAAAATTCGATTTTGAAAAAGTAACCGGCCCCATGCGCCCGCTGCACGGCATATGCAACGCACCAATACTCGGCACGGACGACGCGCTGTTCCATTATCTGGGCGAGGCGGGAATACCGTATTCGCGGCTGCATGACACGGGCGGGCGCTACGGCGGGTATGTGTTCGTCGATATTGAAAACATATTTCGCAATTTCGACGCGGACGTGGACGACCCCGCGTCGTATGACTTTCCCTTTACCGACTGGCTGCTGGCAGAGCTGATGAAGCAGGGTGCGGAGCCGTTCTATCGTCTGGGCGCGACTATCGAAAATTCATACGCGCTGAACGCCTATCGCATAATTCCGCCTAAGGACCCGCATAAGTGGGCTGAAATCTGCGCGCACATAATCGCGCACTATAACGAGGGCTGGGCCAGCGGCTTCCACTACAACATAAAGTACTGGGAGATATGGAACGAGCCGGACAATTCGCCCGACATGATGAACAACCCCATGTGGCGCGGCACTAAGGAGCAGTATTTCGAGCTGTACGAAGTCACGGCAAAGCTGCTTAAAGCGCGCTTCCCGGACATAAAGGTGGGCGGCTACGCGAGCTGCGGCTTCTACGCAATCGATGACGAGAAGCTCGTGGCCGCTGCCAATGTGGACGAGCGTACGCAGTACTTCCTCGATTTCGCGCACGACTTCCTCGCCTGGATAACCAGCGACGCGCACCGCGCGCCGATAGACTTTTTCTCGTGGCACAGCTATGCCAACGCTCAGCGCAACGTGCGCTTCGCACAGTACGCGCGCAAGATACTTACGGACGTCGGCCTTGACAACGTTGAAAGCATATTCAACGAATGGAATCCGGGCATATCCAACCGCGGCCTGCTGTGCGACGCGGCGCTTATCGCCGAGATGATATGCGTTATGCACCGCGAAAGCGACGTGAGCCTTATGACGTATTACGACGGCCAGGTAAATACGTCTTACGGCGGCATGTTTGACCCGGTGCATGAGCGCCCGTTCAAGGCATATTATCCGTTTAAGGCGTTCAACGAGCTGTATAAGCTGGGCCAGGCGGTCGAGTTGAGCATACAGGGCGGCCATATAACCGCGCTGGCGGCTAAGGGCGAGGGCAAGCGCGCGATAATGC
>USEE01000184.1 GCA_900553645.1 uncultured Eubacteriales bacterium | reverse complement strand
ATATGATGATATGATCTGCATAAGTTTGGATGTACAGACAGATGTTTCTGAAAATCCGGAATTTACAAATCCAATTGAAGCATGATTTCCTCATCGTTCATGTCCCGATGTTATGAAAGCCTGCCTTGTATAGTATGACAGTTTAGGCAAGCCGCCCTACTTGACTGATGATAAATAAGCTTTAGTCTAGAGTGTGCCGTATTGGAATTGCGGCATAAGAGTTTTCTGCGTTTCTGATACTTTTGGCAGAACGTTTGATGCCTTGCACACAAAGTGTTTCACTGAAAGTAACTTATATAGTCGCCGAAATGCTTTCAGCCTTAGCCGAAAATCGCAGAATTTGGCAAATGCCTGAACATCAGGATCAGCAAAAATCGTCGCAGATACGGCCTTACGCAGGCAGGTAAGCGCTTAAAAGAGTCAAAAATATTACGAAAGTAATGCAAACAACACCGAATACCAACATATTCCAGTAATATATGCCGTGCCGAAAGCAGGAATTGCGCAATGAATGGCGAACTGATACTATATGCGCTCAAGATGCGCCTTAGGTTAGAGCGCGCTCCGCGCCCCGCAGTTTCGGCGGGTTCGTCGGGAGCGCGCTTAAAAGCTGCTAAATGCGACATTCCGGAGGTACAGATAAATGAGTATAAGAGCACAACTAAAAAAACTGTTAAGCATATGGCTATGCCTGACGCTTATAATGTGCGCGCTGCCCGTGTTCGATACCGAGACGGCCTCGGCCGCGTCCAACGGCGTGGTGCGTGTGCGCATTGCAACCGCCAGCGGCCTTACGCGCGTGGTGGTGCGCAGCCGCGGCAATTATTCGGTGGGCGGCGATTCCGCGCGCCCTTTCACGTCCGGCCAGACCGCGACTGTGTATGTTGAGGGAGGTCAGCTCCATATATCGATCGGCGACGCGGTATACGATATGGGCACCAGTTTCAAGCTGGTTCGCCACGCGCCCGATACTATAACCAATGCGCTTTCGTTCTCCACGCCCACGCTGAACAACTATTTCCCGGGCGATATGGAATTCAGGCTGGTGAGCGGCTCAATACAGACCGTCAACCATGTGTTTATTGAGGACTACCTGCGCGGCGTGCTGTCGGCGGAATGGTCGGAAAGCGGCCATACGTTCGAGTCGCAAAAGGCCATGGCGATAGTCGCGCGCACCAAGACGCGCGGCTGCATGAACTCGCCCAAGGGGTCTTACTACGACATCCGCAACACGTCCATGGACCAGAACTACCGCGGCGTTGTGCCCAGCGAAACCACCACCGCCCGCGCCGTTTCGGAGACCGAGGGCATTGTGATACGCTACAACGGCTCGCTGATCGACGGCACATACGCCGCGTCCAACGGCGGCCAGATCGAAACGTCCAAAAACTGGTGGGGCGGCTCGTCCGTTCCGTACAGCTCGGTCAAGGACGACCCATACGACTATGCCAATCCAAAAAGCAAGGTAAAACGGCTGACCGTATACAGCGACTTTGCGTCAAATATCGATAAGAAGGGCATGTCGGCGCTGAGCAAGCTGCTGGCTGAAAAGGTGGCCGATAAGCTGGATTCGTCCGTATATTCGACCGATGCAGGCGACATAACCGTCGTTTCGGTAAGCAACGTATACCCGCATACGCCCAAGTACCCCGATCCTTCGCGCGTGTATACCAAGATGCGCTTTACGCTGATGGTAAGCGCAAAGCCTTTGGGTCAGGATGAGGCGGTAACGCTGACAGAGCCGGTGGACGTTGATCTGGACATATTCTCGCAACTGGACAACACCACTTTCGGACTGTCGCTGCAAAGCGCGCACAACGAGCTGTTCACAGTTGCGCAGTCCGGCGGCAACTTCGTTATCGAATCCCGCCGCTGGGGTCACGGCGTGGGCTACAGCCAGTACGGCGGCGAACAGATGGCCAAGGAAGGCTTCAACTGGCGCGGCATACTCGATTTTTACTATAACGCCGTCGTGAGCTATCCTACCGAAAAGTTCTCCCGCCCTTCGCTTACCGAGCTGGGCGACGCGCCCGAGCCTACCGTTACGCCCAAGCCCACGGCGCTGCCCGACTGCGTGCTGTTCGATACGCCCTTAAAGGCAACCGTGAATGTATCCAGCACGCTAAACATGCGCGTCGAACCTAACAGCGGCGCGACAGTCGTGACCACGCTGAGGCGCGGCGATGCAGTGGCCGCAATCGGCGTGATAGGCGACTGGACGTTCATCGAATACAATGACAAGATGGGCTATGTCATGACTAAGTACCTTAACATGACCACCGAACCCATGCCTACCAGTGACCCGGGCGTGACGTACGCGCCCACCGCCGCGCCCACTCCCACAGCAACGCCCGTGATAGTGCCCGACGGCGGCACGTATATGCAGGTGATGTGCGCGACGTACGCCAATCTGCGCAGCGGCCCCGGCACCAGCTATTCCTCGCTGGCACAGCTTAAAAACGGTACTGTCGTTAAGCTGCTGGGTCTAAGCGGCAACTGGAGCCACGTAATGTACGGCGATATTGAAGGATATGTATCGTCCAGCCTGCTGACTGCGGCCAACACCGCCACAGCCACGCCCGCCATTACCGCAACGCCCGCGCCCACGGCTGAACCGACCGCAACCGCGGCGACAAGCCGCAAGGCCGTTGTAAGCTGCTCGGGCACTCTGAATGTACGAAGCGCCCCCAGCACCAACGCTTCCAAGCGCGGCACGCTCAAAAACGGCGCGGAGATAACCGTGCTTTATGAGGAAAACGGTTGGGCGTGCATAGAATACGGCACGGGCTTTGCGTTCGTGAACGCTTCTTATATACGCTATACCGGCAGCGCAACCGCCGCCCCCACGCCTGTACCCACCGGCGTGCCGACCGCCGCTCCCACTGCCGCGCCTACCGCGACCGCAACGGCGGGTACGCGCACGGCGTATGTGAATTGTACGCTGCTTAACGTGCGCGCGTCCGCATCGACCAGCGGCGGAAAGCTGGGCACGCTCAAGAGCGGAGCAAAGGTTACTGTGCTGAGCGAATCTAACGGCTGGGCGCGCATATCGTACAACGGCCGCGACGGTTACGTCAGCGCGCAATACTTGCGCTACGAATCGAATCCGACCGCCGCGCCTACGGCAATGGCTACCGCACAGCCCACCGCACAGCCCACCGCGACTGCCACGACCGGCGGTCAAAGCGGCAATGCGACGATAATCAATTGCTCGTCGATGAACATACGCCAGCTCCCGACGACCGAAAGCACGTCGCTGGGCGTGATAAGCCGCGGCACACAGGTATATGTGCGCTCGACCGGCTATGGCGTGGACAGCGAATGGGCCAACATCGTGTGCGACGGCAAGACCGGCTATATAAAGACTAAGTATCTGGATTTCGGCCCTTCCAGAACGCCCGAACCCACGACCGCACCTACCGCCGCCGCTACGACTGCGCCCACGCCCGTGCCTACCGCAACCGCAACGCCCGGCACCGGCTACATACCCGGCGTTACCGATAAGGGCACCGTCACGGCCAGCGAACTTAACATGCGCAAATCGGCCAGCACGTCCGCAAGCACGGTGTATAAACTCAAGCGCGGCGCGACGGTCGATATACTGGGCGCGACCGCAGACCTGAATTGGTATTACGTGCAATATGGCAATTATGAGGGATATTGCGCGGCAAGGTATATACAGCCGTTTGCAAGCTCCAATTCGCAAATTGCCGAATCGACGGCTGTGCCGACGGAGAATGCCGAAAGTACGGCTGAAACAGAACGTGCACAAAATACGCCTGAACCGACAATCGTTCCCGAAACGGCGGCGTAATGAAATGTGCCGCGAATCTTGTGATAGTAAGATTCGCGGCACGTTTTTATTGACATTGAGGATAAGACCGAAGGCGTATATATAATTAGGTGGATTATGCGGGTAAAGTATTTCGATCGGTTCAAAACAGACAGCCATCTGATTTTTTCAGATTGCATTGAATGAAATAAGCTCGTTGACAGCTTCGATTCAATATGGTATAATAAAGGCAGGAAGGGATGACGCTTGTGGTTGAGCTTCTCCCCCTCTGTTTTAAGGAAAAACTGGGTTCGAAGCCGCCAACCATTTGCGAGATGGATGGCGGCTTACTTCTACTTCTTGGAGCCTAAATTGCGACCGAGTTCGATCGCGACCAATACCAAGGAGATAATCATGCAAAACAGAGAAATCATTTCAAAGTCAGACATGACATCACCTCCTACGCTTTTGTAGAGCATCAGAGGTGAAGAAGCCAAGCGCCATCTTATTCCTTCCTGCCAATAGAATCTAT